>DATKJJ010000535.1:0-4022 GCA_035543695.1 Gemmatimonadales bacterium
ACGGCGGCGGCAGCCATCGCTCAGGAGCGAGGACACATCATCCAAACCCTGATCCGGCGCGCCGAGAACGCCGATGGCCAGGCGCTCACCGGAGAGCGGTTACGGGGGGTCGACGTGGCGGTGGAGTTCACCCGGCCCGACTGCGTCGTCAGAAACCTGGAGCGGCTCAGCGAGCTCGGGATACCTACGGTAACGGGAACGACAGGCTGGGCAGACGAGCTCCCCCGGGTGAGTCACTGGTTCCGGCAGCGGCGGGGGGCCCTGCTCCACTCGGCGAACTTTGCGGTGGGAGTTCATCTTTTTCTCCGCGCGGCCCGGGAGATGGCCCGGGCTTTCCGCGGCCGTTCGGAGTTCAGCGACTCGATCGAGGAAGAGCATCATCAGTCCAAGCTGGACACACCTTCAGGCACAGCGCTCCTGTTGCAGGGCCAGCTCCGGGCTGAAGATCAGGATCGCAACTTTCCAATTTCCTCGACCCGCCTGGGCGATGCTCTGGGCACGCACACCCTGAGCTATCAGGGACCTTACGAGACCGTCACCTTGCGCCACACTACTCAAAGCCGGAAGACCTTCGCGGTCGGTGCCATCTCCGCGGCCGAATGGCTGCCCGGCCACGAGGGCGTATTCACCTTCGAGCAGATGTTGTTCGGGCCTTCATGACCCGCCTGCAGGGTTGCGGGACGGCTCTGGTCACTCCGTTCACTGAGTCGGGGGCGGTGGATTTTCCGGCGCTCCGGGCTTTGGTCGATTGGCAGATTGCCGAAGGCATCGATTTTCTGGTCCCCTGCGGATCCACCGGTGAAGCACAGACTCTGAATGATTCGGAGCGGGAACGGGTCGTAGCCGCGGTGGTGGAGCTCGCCAATGGCAGAGTTCCGGTCATGGCCGGAGCTACCAGCAACGACACGGCCAAGGCGGTTGACGAAGCGCAGCGCATGTGCCGGCTCGGGGCCAACTACGTGCTCAGCGCAGCGCCTTACTACAACAAGCCCAGCCAGGAAGGTCTGTTCCGGCACTTCAGCGCCGTGGCCGATGCCGCCACCAAGCCGGTGTGCCTGTACAACGTCCCCGGGCGCACCGCGGTCAACCTCCGGCCCGAGCTGGCGCTCCGTCTGGCCGGACACCCAAACATCATCGG
This sequence comes from Gemmatimonadales bacterium, assembly GCA_035543695.1. Classification (GTDB taxonomy): domain Bacteria; phylum Gemmatimonadota; class Gemmatimonadetes; order Gemmatimonadales; family GWC2-71-9; genus CAVVWJ01. The sequence goes on from DATKJJ010000535.1 coordinate 1,139, forward strand.
CATCAAGGAGGCCAGCGGCGACCTGAGTCAGATCATGACCCTCCTGGAATCGAGACCAGAGGAGTTCGCAGTGCTCTCAGGGGACGACTGGCTGACGTTACCGGTGCTGGCCGCGGGGGGAGATGGCCTGATCTCGGTGGTATCCAACGAAATTCCGGCGGCCATGACGGCCCTGGTGCACCTGCTCCTCTCCGACAACATCCATAACGCCCGCTCGCTCCACTACCGGTTGCTCCCGCTGATGAACGCCAATTTTCTGGAGACCAACCCTGCTCCGGTCAAAGCGGCGCTCCACTGCATGGGCCGGATCCAGAACGTGCTCCGGCTTCCGCTGCTCCCTGCCAGCGACACAACCGTTCTGGCCCTCCGCCAAGCGCTCCAGGCAGCCGGGGTCACTCTGTGAAGGATCAAGCCCTCTCTCGGGAGGAGCTGAGAGCTGAGATCGAGCGTTACGCCACAGGCGTGCCGGAGGGAGAAGAAGCCAGGGCGTTGCGCTCGTTTCAATCGCTCAAGCAGCTGCTCAACAGCGGCGCGGTACGAGCCGCCGAGCCTGGCCCGGATGGAACCTGGCGAGTGAACCGATGGGTCAAGAGCGGCATTCTCCTCGGCTTCAGGCTCGGACGGGTGACCCAGGTGCTTACCTCCAGTCCCTTTCCCTTCTTCGACAAGGACACCTACCCTCTGCGCACCATCAGTCCCTCAGACGGTATCCGCATTGTTCCGGGAGGCTCGACCATACGGGACGGCTGCTACGTCGCACCCGGAGTGGTGTGCATGCCGCCGATGTACATCAACGTGGGCGCCTATGTGGGAGAGGGGACCATGGTCGACTCACACGCCCTGGTCGGCTCCTGTGCCCAGATTGGGCGACGGGTTCACCTGTCCGCCGGGGCACAAATCGGGGGAGTGCTGGAGCCGGCGGGCGCCCTTCCAGTAATCATCGAGGACGAGGTGCTGGTGGGGGGCAACTCCGGGGTATATGAAGGGACCATCGTACGGGAGCGGGCAGTGCTTGCCCCGGGCACCATTTTGTCTGCGGGAACCAGCATCTTCGATCTGGTGCGCGACCGGGTCTACCGCCGGGAGGGTGATCGTCCGCTCGAGATACCCGCCGGCGCAGTGGTGGTGCCGGGGAGCCGTCCAGTCCGGTCGGGAACCGGCGCTGCAGCCGGTGTTGCCCTGTACGCTCCGGTCATCGTGAAATACCGGGATGAGAAGACCGAGACCGCAATAAAGCTGGAAGAGCTGCTGCGATGACCAGTCACACGCATTATCTCTGGTTCGAGACCAGGAAGCGCCAAGAGATCATCGACATCACCGACCAGGTGGCGGAGCAGGTGCAGGCCAGCGGCGTGCGCGAGGGATTCGTGCTGGTCTCGGCCATGCACATCAGTGCCTCGGTATTCGTCAACGATCATGAGTCAGGGCTGTGGCAGGATATCCTCGCCTGGCTGGAGAACACCATCGCCCCATGGGACCCGGAGCGGTATCAGCACAACGAAACCGGAGAGGACAACGCCGCGGCCCACCTCAGGAGCCTGACGGTGGGCCACGAGGTGATCGTCCCGATCACCGCCGGCAAGCTGGATTTCGGGCCGTGGCAGCGGGTCTTCTACGGCGAGTGGGACGGCCAGCGCCGGAAGCGGGTGGTAATCAAGGTCCTGGGCGAAAAGAGCTAGAAATGACAAGGCCAGGGCGCTCACCGGCGCCCTGGCCTTGTCGCTAGCGACTTCTATTTAGTGGCCGAAGAGTCTGCGAATGGCCGGCACCTTCGGCGGATTCACGAAGCGGAACAGCGCCTGGTGGGTGCTGCCATCAGCCAGCGTCAGCACAAACACCCGGCACGTGCCCGCCCAGCTCGAACTGGTCTTCCACGTATAGTTGTAGCTGTACCCCAGCGACCGCAGTCCAGGGAGAACAGCCAGGCCGGGACGCACCACATTCTCCGGGGCACCGGCTGGACACGCCACCTCAGCAGAGGTTGGGGTTTGCAGGAGCACACTCCTACCCCGGAACCCACCAACCGTGAACTTCACGGGAATGGCGCTGCCGGCGTGAGCCGTATTCACGTAAGGCATGTTCCTCACCGGCGAAAAGAACCCGGCGAAGTTCATGGCGCCTGAGACCGTGATCGACACCGTCTTGGACGCCGCACTATAGTTGCCACTCGCCGGCGTAAACTGCACCGACAGAACATAGGTTCCAGCGGAGAACGGAGTGCCGGCCGCGGGAGTATAGCTGAAGCTGCCTGCCAGTGACGCTCCGCCCACACCGGTGGCCGTCGCATTCAGCTGCGAAGGGCCGAGCGGAGTGCCCGAGGCCAGCGAGCCAGGCGTCCAGTGCAGATCGGAAGCGGCCTGACGGATGGTCAGAGTTCCACTCGCCGCCGGGGCCTGGTAATTCGGGTTATTCAGCGCCGCGCTCACCTGATAGACGCCAGCGTTGACCGGCTGGGCCACCGGCGAGCCGTTCAGGGTATAGCTGACAGTCACGCCACTCAGCCCCGAGGGGTTGGTGGTAACGTTGGCGCTCTTCACAGTTCCATCATAGGTAAACTCGGTGCCGACGGTGATGGTTGCCGACGCTTTGCCAATCGCAAAGGTCCGCGAAACATCGTCAGCCGGGGCATAGGCGTCGTTACCCGCCTGATGGGCGGTGATGGTGCACGAGCCCGCGGCGTTGAGCGACACAGTGGAACCGACCACGGCGCAGTTACCGGACGCGGTGAAGTTCACCGGCAGGCCGGAGCTGGCCGACGCACACAGCGAGAACGCAGGGTCACTGAAGACCTTGTCGCCCAAGGGGTCAAAGGTGATAGTCTGGGGCACGGCAACCACCGCACCCGAGCCCGCAGCCCAACGCACCGCGTTCAGGTAGAGGTGCT
>DATKJJ010000536.1:0-5159 GCA_035543695.1 Gemmatimonadales bacterium
GGGATCGTTGGGGTGGACGAGGGAGCTTCGAGCTGGGGTGTCGGCTCTTCAACCTGCTTGTGGCTTCCGCAGCCTACGCTCAAAGCACCCAGTGCAACCAGAAATCCGGTCTGTCTGATGATTCCATGCATAATCGAATTCCTTATGAAGTGTTGGTACCGGCGCAGGGCTGGATCGGGTCGCCGGACGAGAACGAGTTGCAAGCACCTGCAGTGTGAGCGCCAGATCTGGCACCAGATCTCTGCCCGATCGCGTAGAAATCGCATCGAATCAGTGCGAGCACTGGTTGCCTGGCAGATTACGTGCCGAGTGCTCGGGTTTTTCTGGGAGACCAGCTCGCGGAGGACCTACTGGAGGAGGCTCAGCACTACGGCCCTACAGATGAGGACCGCGCTTTTCATATCCGGACCACGATCTTGCCCACGCTGCGCCGCGACTCCATGAGTCGGTGGGCCTTCGCCATGTCCCCGAAGGCGAAGGTGGCCCCTACCACCGGCCGAATTCCCTGCGCCGCCACGAAGGCCATCAGGCTTTCCCAGTACCGCGCCAGCCGGGGCGGATCGTCCAGGAGGTAGCCGATGTGCGTTGCCATGAAGCCGTACGACCCTGGTGCGAGGGCCCGGATATCTGCCTTGGGGAGATCGCGCCAGGTGCGGAGCCAGGAGAGCGGATTCCATCGATTAAGGGCGAGGCTCGCGAATCCGGCGGACACCACGCGGCCGTACGGAGCAAGCACTGGCCAAACCGCGCGGAAGACGGCGCCACCGACCAACTCCAGTACCACGTCGAAGCGGTCCGGCCCGGCTGCCGCTCGGAGTCGCCCCTGAAAGTTGGCACCCCGGTAGTTCACGGCCGACTGGGCGCCGAGGGCGCGGATCGCCTCGAGCTTTGGATCGCTCCCGGCCAATCCTGTCGTGGCACAGCCGAAGCGGGTTGCGATCTGGACGGCCGCAGTTCCGACCCCGCCGGCCGCGGCAGTGACGAGCACACGGTCGGTTGGGCGAAGCCGGGCCACCTCCATGAGCGCCACCCATGCGGTGAGGTAGTTCACCGCGATCGCGGCATTTTCCTCGATTGAATAATCGGCGATGGCGGGCAGCGCCTGCCGCATCGGAACCACGATTTTCTCGGCATACGCGCCGTGCTGCGCTCCGACGACGACCCGGTCGCCGATCGCGCGTCCCTCGACGTCAGCGCCAAGCGCGTCGATCGTGCCGGTGGCCTCCATCCCGGGCGTGTAGGGCATGGTCGGCGCCCACCCGTACAGCCCCTTGCGGGAGAGAACTTCGGCGAAGTTCAGCCCGATCGCCTGGACCTGGACCCGGACCTCACCCGGGCCCGGCGTCGGCTCGGGAACAGCGCGAACGCGCAACACATCCGGCCCGCCGTGGCGGTCCAAGACGATAGCCTTCAACCTGCACTCCGATCGTCAGTTCCGCACGAGGCCCGGTGCGCCCCGCTCATACCAAATTCCAGTATCTGACCCTCCGTCTCCCAACCATCTTGCGTTTGGGCGAAGAATGTTCAGGCTTCGGCCTGTACGTTAGTCTCGATCACCAGAATGTGATACGTGAACGCATCCCTGGGTTGTAACCTTCAGGTCAACCCTTGCGTACTCTGGGCCAAACCCGTTCTACCCCGACCGGAGATGTGTGATGTCCTGCTCTCGTCCTCTTGCCTCGGCCTTGGCCCTGACGCTGTTGTTCTCTTCCGCACTTGCCGCCCAAGACAGTCTTACGCTCGACCGGATCTTCAACTCCGAGGAGTTCGCCCCCGAGCAGCTGGGCCAGGTTCGCTGGCTGGAGAACGAGGCCGCGTATGTCAGGCTGGAGGCGGACAGCGCCACGCCCGGAGGTCGTGGCCTCGTGCGCTATGACGCCGCCACCGGGAAGCGGGAGGTCTGGATACCGGCCCGGAGGTTGGTGCCGCCCGGTGACTCGATGCCGCTCGCGGTGGAGGACTACAGCGTCTCGCCGGACAGGCGCAGGCTCCTGATCTTCACCAACTCGCAGAAGGTCTGGCGGCAGAATACCCGGGGCGATTTCTGGTCGCTGGACTTATCGAACTGGAGACTTCGAAAGTTAGGCGGCGCTCAGGCCAAGCCTTCCACCCTCATGTTCGCCAAGTTCTCACCCGATGGGCACCGGATCGCGTATGTCCGGGAGAACAATCTGTACGTCGAAGATCTCGGGCATGGTCGCATCACGCAGCTCACCCACGACGGGTCTCGCACGATCATCAATGGGACCTTCGACTGGGTCTATGAGGAGGAGTTGAACCTTCGTGACGGGTTCCGCTGGAGCCCCGATGGCGCTCACATCGCGTATTGGCAGCTCGATGCATCCGGGGTCCGGGATTTCCTGCTGATCAACAACACCGACTCGCTCTACTCCTTCACCATTCCGGTGCAGTACCCCAAAGCCGGCACCACAAATTCGGCAGCGCGAGTGGGAGTGGTGAGCGCGTCGGGCGGCAACACTGTCTGGCTCGCTGTTCCCGGCGATCCTCGCAATCACTACATCGCCCGGCTCGATTGGGCGGGAAACTCTGCTGAGGTCGTGGTCCAGCAGCTCAACCGGCTGCAGAACACGCTGGCGGTGATGTTGGGAGACGCCAGGACCGGTCGGGTACGTACGGTGCACACCGAGCGGGATAGTGCGTGGGTGGATGCAGGGAACGACCTGCGCTGGCTCGATGGCGGAAAGAGCTTCACCTGGGTCAGTGAACGGGACGGCTACCGGCACCTGTATCTCATCTCCCGGGACGGCAAGCAGCAGCGTCTCCTCACCCAGGGCAACTTCGACCTGCACAATCCCGCCAGCGGATTTGGTGAGCCGTTCGTGGTGGGGCAGGATTCAGCCCGCGGTTTCATCTACTACACTGCGTCGCCCGAGAACGCTACCCAGCTCTACCTCTACCGCAGCCGGATCGACGGAAAGGGCCGTCCCGAGCGGCTGACGCCCAGGGAGCAGGCCGGCTATAACGGATATTACATCTCCAGCGATGGCCGCTGGGCCATTCACGGTTACTCGTCCTTCGGAACTCCCCAAACTATAGAGCTGGTCAGTCTTCCCGAGCACAAGGTCATCAGGACCTTGGTGGACAATCGGAAACTGCGAGACGCCATCGCGAAGCTGAGCCGGGGACGAGCCGAGTTCGTGAAGGTCGCGGCCGGCCCGGGCCTGCTACTGGACGCCTGGATCATGAAACCTCCCGGGTTCGATTCCACCCGGAAGTATCCGGTTTTCTTCGAGCTCTACGGCGAGCCGGCGAGCCAGACGGTGCTCGATCGCTGGTCGGGCTCCGGCTATCTCTGGGACCTCATGCTGACCCAAAAGGGATATGTGGTCGCCTCGATCGACAATCGCGGCACACCGGCGCCGCGAGGGCGCGCGTTTCGAAAGATCATTTACCAGAAGGTCGGAGTCGTCAATGTCGCCGATCAAGCGGCGGCGCTCCGCACCATGCGGAGCTGGCCCTGGGTGGACTCGACCCGGATCGGGGTGTGGGGCTGGAGCGGCGGCGGCTCGATGACTCTGCACCTGATGTTCCAACACCCTGAGCTCTATCAGACCGGCATGGCGGTCGCGCCCGAAGCCGACGTGCGGTACTACGATACGATTTATCAGGAGCGCTTCCTCGGGCTGCCGCAGCAGAGTCCGGAGGCGTACCGCAACGCCTCAGCAGTGACCTATGCCGACAAGCTCCGCGGCAACCTACTGGTGGTGCACGGCCAGGGAGATGACAACGTGCACTACCAGGCCACCGAGCGGCTGATCAATGCACTGGTGGCCGCCAACCGGCCCTTCACGATGATGGAGTATCCCAACCGGAGCCACTGCATCTGCGAAGGGGACGGAACGACGCTGCACCTCTTTTCGCTGCTGACGCGCTATCTGGAGCAGAATCTGCCGCCCGGTCCCCGGCCGGCGGCTGCTGAATCGGCACCGAAAGCGACTTCATCACGTTCCGGACAGTCACAGTGACGGCGACGGCCTCGCGGCCGCCGCCCTCGCGAGATAGCCTATGCCTAGTCCTCGTTGATATCCACTTCCACGACCTCGGGAGTCCCCTGCCCACCCATCCCCAGGGTATGCTCCATCTCCGAAACGTTCGGCTTCGGCGAGATGAGCAGCACCGCAGAATTTCCCGGTTTCAGCATCCCGACGACCTTCTTCAAGTCCTTTTCGGATAGACGGCTGGCGGGCCCGTTCGCCGGCGCGTAGGCCTTGGCGGAATCGGCAGCATTCGCCGGCAGCGCGCTCAGTCTGGCGATTGAGGTGTCAATGGTCTGGCTGGCCACCATAGCCCGGTCGGAGCTGCCGGCCTTATTGTGCCGCTGCTGAACGGTCACCTTGCCCGACTTGTCTTTCACGATGACCGCGTAGGCCTCGACCAGGTCATAAGTCTTCTTGTTCATGTTCCGCATTATGGTCGCAGCCGACCCTGGGTCTCCCCAGACGGCGTAGACCATTTTGAGTGATCCGTCTTGAGCCAGTGCCGGCGAGGGGCCGGCGACCAGCACAAACGCGGCAAGTGACAGGTACCACGAGCGATACGTGCTCATGCGTCCTCCAAAGAGTGGGTGGAAGTGGGAGAGAGAGAGAACCCCGCTGGGTCGAATTTAGGGAGACGGAGCCGGGCCAACACCTCGATGTTAGTGCAGGTCCCCTTCCGAGCCCGTTAGGCAGTCAGTGGCCAGCTCGGGCCTACAGCAGTTCCGAAACCGGGTTGAGATCGCTCTCCCGGAACCGGTTCGGCCGAAGAGGACCGACGTCCATCGTTGAGGCCGCGCCGTCACTCATCACCTCTGCCAGGAGTTGACCCAGGGCCGGCGCATGCATCACTCCGTGGCCCGAGCAGCCATTCGCCAGAAAGAGGTTGGGGCAGTCTGGGGCCGCGCCGAGAATGGCGTGCTTGTCAGGCGAAACTTCGTAGAGTCCAGCCCAGCAAGCGTTTTGGTCTATAGCCGTGCGCTGGACCACCGGAACCCGCCGGTGGGCCTTTTCGACCACCGACTCGATCCACTCATCGTCGACGCCAGTATCGAACGGCTGTCCGGGCACCCCCGGTGTGGGCCAAAGCAGCAGTACTCGGCCGTCCCGGACCCGCAGGTGAAAGCCGTCGGCTGTGAAGATGGTCATCGGCATGCCTTCCGG
>DATKJJ010000537.1:0-5137 GCA_035543695.1 Gemmatimonadales bacterium
CCATAGAGCAATCCGTCGAACATTTCCTTCCAGGTGATCTTCCACGGTTTGCCCATCCAGATGGACGGGGGAGCCAGCGCGGCGGCATAGGCGAGAAATCCCACGGCTCCCACGATCCGGAATACCTCGAGATAGCGTGCCCCGGCGGGTATGGAGCGGGACGCGACGTAGCCAATGAAGAGGGAGACGATCAGCGAGAACAGGAACCAGTAGGTGAGAGGCCGCCCCATGTTAGGGACCCCGGGCCGCATGATGTTGATGACGGCGACCGGGCCTTCAGTGAACTTCTGTTTCATTTCGGGCGTTTCCATTTGCTTCATCTCGGCGCAGTGCGGGATGATGTACTGCGCCGGCGCGGGAGCCACCTTCCGGAGCACACTCCGAATGGCGTCCTCGTCGGGAATTCTGGTGTAGTCGCTGTTGTGGTACTTCAGTACCATGTGCACCAGCGCGCTGACGATGAAGACGAGCACGGCGGAGAGGAGGACAGGAAGCCAAAGCGAGCCCAGGCTGACCATGGGGCCTCCGATGCGAATGGAAGAGTGGTGGAACGGCGATAACCTACCCCCTTGCCTCCTGGTTCGCGATAGTCCCGGCTGTTTCTACGAGGACAGAGATGCTCCGGAGACTTCAGCCCGCCCGATGGTGTTGTTGTCGGTGCCGAACCAGATCTGGCCCCCGCGGGCATCGAACATCATGTGCCGCACCGTGCCGCCGCCGCTCGGAATGGGGGTAACCCCGAAGAATTTCTCGGTCTTGGGGTCGAACCCGACCAGCCGGTTGGGCTGCGAGCCGGTCTCCACCAGCCAGATCCGGTCCTTGTCGTCTGATGCCATGGCATAAGGAAGAGCGGCCGGCCCCCCAGGCAACGCCCACTCCTTGAACTGCTTCGTTGCGGGGTCAAACCGGCCGAGGAAGCCGCGGGTGTAGTCGACATACCACACGCGATCGTCGCGGGTGATTGCCATGCGCCGTCCTCTGGCCTTGGTGTTCGGCAGGCTATACTCGCTGATTTTGAGCGTGGCTGGATCCACCATCGCGATCTTGTCGCTGCCGAACTCGTTGAACCAGGGCCGGCCCTTGGAATCCACCTTGATCCCGTAGGGACGCGCGCCGGGTGTGGCCACCTTGATCAGGTCCACTTTGCCCGTGCGGGTAGCGAGTCGTCCGACGAAGTTGCCGTTCTGCACCGTGAACCAGATGTCGCCCTTTTGATCGAAGACCAGGGTGTGCGGATCCTGCGCTTCGGGATCGGGCATCCGGTATCGCGTGATCTTACCGGTCGTCGGATCCAGCTTGCCGATGTGACCGTTCCCGTTCCCGGCATACCAGACCATGTCGTTCCGGTCCACGATCAGATTGTGGGGCAGGGTGCCCTCGTCGATCTCGTAGCGGCGGAACTTGCCGCTCGCCGGATCGAGATAGGCGATGTAGTTCCCCACCTGTCCCACAAACCACACCCGGTTTTGGCTATCGATGTATGGGTCACGGGGGCGGGAGCTGCTATAGGGAACCGGCCATTCCTTGATCGGTACCTGAGCCGGGGCAGTGGCCGGTCGAGACCATTGCGAGACCAGACCAACAAGAGCGGAAACCACCGAGAGCGTTACGCGCATCTGATTTCTCCTGCGATCGATCGTGTCAGAGCTCGATTCCGGTCAAACGCCGGTATAGCTCCTGCACGGTGCCTATGGTGTCTGCCTGGTCCGCGGTCTTGTCGCTGCGGTACCGTTTGATTCGGGCGAAGCGAAGGGCAACCCCGCCGGGATATTGCGTGCTCCCCTGGACCTCGTTGAACGCCACTTCAACCACCAGCTCCGGCCGGACGTAGACCGTGATTCCGTCTCGGCCTACTTCCAGCTCTTGCAGCCGGCTGGTCTGCCACTCGAGCATCTCATCGGTCATGCCCTTGAAGGTCTTTCCCAGCATTACGAAGCCGCCACCCGCGGGGTTCCGGGCGCCCAGATGAAGATTGCTGAGCCAGCCCTGCCGCCGCCCGTGTCCCCACTCTGCTGCCAGAACCACCAGATCGAGCGTGTTGGCCGGCTTCACCTTGAGCCAGTGCCGGCCCCGGTGACCCGCCTCGTAGGGCGCGTCCAGAGCCTTGGCCATGATGCCCTCATGGCCCCGCTCGATCGCGCTGTGAAGGAAGCGAGCCGCCTCCTCGGTCGACGCAGTCACCAGGCGGGGAACCATCATTGAGGGAGGGACGATCTGGGATAACGTCGAGAGACGCTCGCGCGCCGCCTGGTCGATCAGTGCGCCGCCATCGGCGTAGAGCAGATCGAAAAAGAATGGGGTGAGCGGCAGCTCGCGGTGCAGCCGCTCGATGTCGAGCTTTCGCCCGAACCGGCTCATGGTAATCTGGAACGGGTAGGGTGAACCATTGGGCCGGAGCGCTATGACTTCCCCGTCCAGAATGAGCTCCCGGGCCGGCAACCCTCGAACGGCTTCCACCAGCTCGGGCACCGCGGCGGTAACGTTGTTGAGCCGGCGGGAATAGACCGCAACCTGGTCTCCCGCCTTGTGCACCTGAATGCGCGCGCCGTCGAGCTTGTACTCCAGCAGAGCCTCACCCAGCTCATCCATGGCGACCTCGGCGGCGTCGGCCGAGCCGGCCAGCATCGGGTGCATTGGCCGAAAGAGCTGAGTGGCAAAGTCGCTCAGAGCGCTCTCCCCGCCGGTCAGCGCCATCCGGGCCACCGTAGGAAGATCTCCGGCCATCATCCGGGCCCGCCGCACCTGTTCCGGCGGCACCTTAGCCGCTCGTGCTACCGCCTCGAGCATCAGCCCCTCGACTGCGCCCTGCCGGAGCTCCCCTACGACCAGGCGGAAGAGGAAGTCCTGCTCTGCCGTCGTTGCGCGGGCGAAGAGCTCACCCAGAAGGCGCTGGCGCTCGGCGGTGGATCCCTTCCCCGGGGGCACTCTCGCGATGCGCTCGAAGATCGCATCCACCTCCTTGAGCTCCAGGATGGGGAGCTCCGCCGAACTGCCACGGGAGGCAGCCTGCAGCGCGGCGTAGCCGATGTTGAGCTTCTGTTGTCGGTAGGAGCCGGACAGGAAGGCAACGGCGATATCGATTTCTTCAGGAGACAGGTTGCTCAGTAGAGCTGCCAGCTGACCGATCTTCTCCAGTCTTCCGCTGGTCTCGGCGACCCGCCTAGACGTCTCAACCAGGCGCAGCAGCTGCATTCCCTAGCGAGATGCCTCCGAGAGCCAGAGGTCGCCCCCTTTGGGGGCCGCTCTATCGAACAGAACCCAATGCCCATCAGGTGACCAGGCCGGGTAGTCGATTCGAATCTCGGAATTCGGGAAAGCAAAAATCTGCTGGCCCGGTCTTCCGTTGACTGGAAAGATCCAGAGCGCCTTGTGCCCTTTGACGTCCAGAATGAACGAACGAGACGGAGAGAACGACATATGGGCGCCACTGGCTACATCCGGCATCCGGGTCAGGGCGCCGTCATCGAGCGATACTCTATAGATCTGAATCTGGGCGCCGGTCTCCGCCCGAAACACAATGGACTGCCCGTCCGGGGTAAATCGCAGGAAGTGTCCTCCTACTCCGATGGAGGTGACTCGTCGCGGCTGGGCGCCCTCGGCGCCCATCACCCAGATCTCTGCCCGGCCATCCCGATCAGAGACGAAAGCAATCTGCTTGCCGTCCGGGGAGTAGAAGGGGTTCGTGTCGGTTTCCGGGTCCTGGGTAAGCTGACGGAGTTTGCCGTCAGCCACACTCACAGCCCAGATATCCGGGTTGCCGCTCCGCGCCGAAAAGAACACGAGTGTCTGACCATCCGGCGACCAGTTCGGCTGGTAGTCGCCGCCGGGGCCGCGAGTCAGCTGCCGTTCGCTGCTGTCGGTCAGGCTGCGCAGCCATATGTTCATCTCCCCGAGTCGGTCGGAGTTGAAGGCGATCGACTTTCCATCCGGCGACCAGGAACCTCGGCTTTCCACCCGCGTAGTCATGACCACAGGCGCCGCAGGCCCACTCGGCTGCCCCGTTGTGGGACTGACCGGCAGGCGCCAGAGGTCGGAGTTGATCCCCCGAACCGCAAAGCCAAGGCGGTCTCCCTTGGGTGACAGCGTCGGTTGGATGTCATCACCGGCGCCGGTGGTGAGCTGCTCCGGGGAGCCCGATGCTGTGCCGGCCGCCGTGACGCGAATGCGCCAGAGATTGAGGCCGCCTCCGCGGGACGAAGCGAAGTAGATGTGCGATCCGTCGGCGGCCCAGACCGGGTCCATGTCCAACACATTGTCGTCAGTGACCCGGTTCATGCTGCGGGTGTCGAGGTCGAGCGTGAGAATGTCCGACTTGATCTTTTCTACCCTGCGAAACACGAGTTTCTTGCCGTCGGGCGACCAACGGGGCTCACTATGCACCACGGCCTCACTGGAGTCCGACGTGACCTGCCGCGGATTCCGGCCGCCGCTGTCGGAAATCCAGATCCGGCGACCACCCGCATAGGTGGCATCGAACGCCAGACGTCCGCCCACCGGAGCGTAAGCCGGATTGAATCCGTCCGATACCAGCCGGGTTTCGCGCCCGGTCTCCAGATCGACCTTCCAGATATCGCCGCCCTCGTTGTACACGCCATTGATGTCGCTCGGCTCCAGCCGGCCGCCGCCGGTGCTGGCGCGCACGAAAACCAGGTGCTGCCCGTCCGGAGCCCAGGCGGGCTGGATGTCGTCGCGTGACTGCTGCGTGATCCTGCGCTCCGCGCCGGTGGCCAGGGTTCTCACGAACAGGTGACGATACCCGCCAGACTCCGCTACGTAGGCGAGCCGGGTTCCATCCGGAGACCAGGTGGGCCACTCCTCGAGTCCTTCGCTGAAGGTGAGCTGGGTGAGACGGCGATTGAGTCCGGAGGCCACCGATCCGCTGGCCACCGCAGCCGAGGGGATCCGCCGGCCGGCATAGAAGGTGAGTCCCAGCAAGCCGAGAACGGCGAGGCCCAGCCACACCGCTGGTTGCCGGGTAACAGGTTTCCGGCGTACACGGGCTACCTCCAGCGCAGAGGTGAACGCGGCGGCGTCGGGAAAGCGAGCGCCCGGGTCCTTGGCCAGCGATTTCTCGATGACGGCGGGGATATCCGGCGGCAGTGCGTCGGCGGGAAGTGAGAGCTGTGGTGGCGCGGCG
>DATKJJ010000538.1:0-4692 GCA_035543695.1 Gemmatimonadales bacterium
CCGCCCAGCTCGCGCTCGATGCGATAGCTGGCGGCGAGAGCAGCCTGCAGGCGCCCGGACAGATCCATTGACCTTGACCGAATGCGGGAGATTCGAAATCTAGTGCGCGAGATTGCTACCGCCACGCTCGGCTGAGCTGCAGCGAGGGCGAGAACTAGCCTTGACCGATCTCAGCCTCGGTCGGATCCGACAGTCGTTCGGCCGTTACATACCAACTGGCGCCCCGCGAACGTCCGCCGCGGAACTGGAAGTGCTCCTCGGGAAGGATGCGCCCCTCCAGCACGGCTTCGGGGCCGGCTTCTCTCCAGAGCCGCTCCGCCCTCCGGGTGGCGGCTTGCCAGGCCGGGATCCAGTGACCGGCAGGAATTTCCGGGTAAAGTGATCCGAACTTCGGGTCCAGTCGAGTACGACGAAGCGGGGGCACGGACACCACCATTTAGGTTTATACCGGGCTCATAGTGCCGCGAAGCGCTCAATGCAGAGGTGATCTGGATCACACTTTAGCACCGGGCGTTGCCACCAGAAACGGTTCTTCCGCGAACTGAAGCCTGGCAGTAGGTTCTCCGGTCGTTCAATACCCATTAATCGGCAGAGGTCCCATGGTCGCGCCCCTTCCGGCCCGCTCGCTCACGGTTCTGGTGGTCGAGGATGACGACGGACTGCGCCTTGTGATGCGCCAGGTGCTGGAGGGCGCGGGCTATCAGGTCTGCGAAGCGGACGAGGGATTTCAAGCGCTCAGCGTACTGCTCCAGGGCCGGCCGGTGGACCTGGTGGTCACCGATATCAGAATGCCGCGTATGGATGGTTACGAGCTGGCCGCTCACATGCTGGCGCTGGCCATCAAGATTCCGATTCTCTTCGTGAGCGGCTACGTGAGCGAGCTGGATGCCACGGTGCTTCCCGGGCCGGTTCTGCCCAAGCCGTTTGAGGCGGAGCAGCTGTTGGCCCGAGTTCGGCAGATGCAGGCTGTCAGTGCCTGAATCGCGAGTGACCAGTCAACAGTCGCCAGTCATGCCCTCGCACCTTCGTTCCACCCTGCCGTCGATTCCGCCGATCGTTCCCACGCTCAAGCAAGACGCCTTCAACCATCCCACACGCCGCTGCGGCAACGGAAGCGGCGACTGGAGAAATTGATTCCGGCGTCAGTCGGGGCGCTCAACCGGATCCCCTGCTTCGAGGCGGAGGGTCGGGAGCTGTTCGAGGCGACATGCCGGCTGGACCTCGAGGGGATCGTGGCCAAAAGGAGGGATGATCCCGGGAATCTATTGGACGTGCTTCCGCATTGCCGTCGCGGACGCGGGGCAGGAAGTTTGGAACTCAACTGACGACCGTACGTCCTGGGCCACCTCGTCCCGCCGTACGCACACGAATCCGAATTTCGGGAAGTAGTGCTCGGCCGTGGTGGTGAGGAGATAGACGTCCTCGATCCCGCGCTCCCGGGCCAAGTCGAGCGCCCGTTCGACCAGCACCCGTCCCACCCCGCTGCCTCTCCAACTTTCCTCTACCGCGGCCGACCGGAGCAGGGCCGAACGGTCATAGAGCTCGAGCCCGACCACTCCCACCAGCCTTCCATCGGCCTCGGCCACCAGAAACTGCGCAAAGTTGTCGGCTACGCCGGCCGTGGGCAGACCGGACCGGTCGAGCAAGTCGACTACGGCTTCGAGCTCAGCGGAGCTCGCGGTGCGAAGCTCCACGCAGTGCCCGTTCTTGAGCTCAGCTTCCATTGGCTCCTCCACTCTCTTGGGGCTTCCGGGCCCGAACAAAAGCGCCCATCACCCGCCCGTCTACCTCACGGGCGAGCTCATCCGTCTCGAGCCCGCTGCCGGCCAGGAACGCCTTGGCGTCCTCAAAATGGTAGACCCGGGTGGGCTCGATCCGGACCTCCTCGAAACCAGCCTCCTCCAGCAGCCGGGTATAGTCGGCTTCGCTCAGAGCACCGGCGACGCAGCCGACCCACAGCTCCATGCTGCGGCGCACCTCGGGGGGCACCTCACCCCGGACAAGTACATCGGACACGGCAAAGCGGCCGCCCTGCTTGAGCACCCGGAATGCCTCGCGCAACGCCTGGCCTTTGTCGGCCGAAAGGTTGATCACGCAGTTGGAGATGATCACATCCACCGAACGGTCGGGAAGCGGGATCGCTTCGATCTCGCCCTTGAGAAAATCGACGTTCTTCAGTCCGGCGGCTCGCTGGTTCTCCTGCGCCAATGCCAGCATGTCGTCCGTCATGTCCAGGCCATAGGCCTTCCCGCCGGGACCGACCCGACGGGCGGACAGCAGGACGTCGATGCCGCCGCCGGACCCGAGGTCGAGCACCACCTCTCCGGGATTGAGCTCGGCCAGCGCGGTGGGGTTGCCGCAGCCGAGTGAGGCCAGGACGGCTTTTTCAGGGAGAGCGGCGGTCTCTGCATCCTGATAGAGGTTCGAGGTAATCGGATCGCCGGCGCTCCCGCCGCAGCAAGTAGTGGAGCAACAGGAGGTCCTGGCCCCCTCGGCCACCTCCCGGGCCGCCAGGGCATAGCGCTCACGAACTATGGCTTTCAGGTCTTCACTGCTCACGATAACCTCCTAACAATATTTTTTGATGCTTTCGCTAAAACAAAAAGTGGATCAGCAGCAGCCGGCCTTCCGCTCCGCGGGAGACAGAGGTGAGGCCAGCGCCTCGACCATGTCGCCCAGCTCGTTCAGCGTTTCGGGATTGAGGGTGTAATACATCCAGCGGCCTTGCCGCCGGTCGGTGACCAGATCGGCGTCCTTGAGCACTTTCAAGTGAAAGGAGAGCCGCGACTGGGCCGCATCCAGGGCGTCGGTCAGATTGCAGACGCAGCGCTCTCCGTAGCGAAGCCGCTGCAGGATAGAGAGGCGGGTGCTGTCCGAGAGCGCGTGAAACAGCTGAACGGACCGATCCAGATCTGCTTTGGTGCGCGTTGCCATGCTCGATGATATCAATTTTTCTTGATATGTCAAGTGCCGGTGGGTGGTCATACCGGGACGAGCTGGGCCAGCCTCCTGTCGTCCCGAACCAGGTACCTGCCGCGGCCGGCCGATTGAATAATGCCATCCTGCCGGAGCTCGCGAAGCGCGCGGACGAGGACCTCCCGGACAGTGCCCAGCTCTTCGGCCGCCTGCAGCTGCGTCCGGCCGAGGGTGAAGGGAACTCCGGGGCCAACTGCCTGCTGGCGGTTTTGGAGGAGCCGGGCCAGCCGGGCCTTCACATCCTGCGCCGCCAGACCGTCGATTCGGTCTACCAGGTGGCGGGTGCGCTCGCCTAAACGGTGGAGAAAGAGGAGCGACGTCTCCGGGCTGGAGCGGACGGCCGCCCGAAGTGCCTCGCTCGGGAGCAACAGACAGCGAGTTGGCTCCCCTGCGATGGCGGTGGCCGGATAGGCGCCACCATCGAACACCGGCACTTCACCCAGCGCTCCGCCCGGACCCTCTTCATGGATCACGTGCTGCCGCCCGTTGCCCCGGACCACCCGGACTCTGCCCTCGAGCACCACCAACAGTCCGGCCGGAACCGTTCCAGCGGCGAAGAGGAGCTGGCCGGCGGCAAAACGGCGCTCAACTGAGCGGTGAGCCAGGTTGGCGACGAGGCTGGGAGAGAGTTGGGCAAACAGCGGCAGGTTGGAGAGCAGGCAGGGATCGATCATGGGATTCCCGACGCGGTTAAGGGAACAAAAGTTCCTGCTTTCCCTCTGGGCAGAGGGTACGCTTCAGAACCTTTGATGGAGCGACTCCATGTTCTGGTTCGATGCCCGGCTCTACCTCTCGGTCGCGGTACTCGTGCCTGTGGCTGCTACCGCATCCGCGGCTCAGGACGCGGTAGACACCGGCTTCAAGTCGATGCAGTCCCGCGGTGGAGCTGTCATGGGAGTAGACCAGTACACCTCCACCCATCGCTTCGAGGATCTGCCCGACGGCGGGCGGATCGAGTTGCAGCGGAACCGGCCGGACAGCGCCGGAGTGGTGGCCATCAGAGAACATCTGCGGGCGATTTCCGAGGCCTTTGCCAAGGGCGATTTCGCTGCGCCCGCGCTGGTGCACGCGGGAACCGTTCCGGGAGCGCGCGCGATGGCCGAGAAGCACCGGGCCATTCGCTATCAGTACCGACAGCTACCGCTGGGGGGTGAGGTTCGAATCACCACAGGGGACGCCGAAGCCCTGCAGGCGATTCACACCTTTCTCGACTTTCAGCGGCGGGAACACCGGGCCGGGCCATAGATCACCACGTCAATTGGTACCGGGAATTAAGGTCAATGCCGTCCCTCGGAGCGAGGCTCACCCTGACCTTTCCATTTCCCCGGATTGCCACCACCATCCTGGTCGTTGACGACCAGCGGCTCTCCCGGCGCATCGCCTACCGGATCCTGAGTGAGGAAGGGTATCGGGTCCTGGAGGCGGAATCCGCTCCCGAGGCGCTCGAGGTGCTCAGCCAGGCCCGGGGCCGGATAGATCTGGTCATTCTGGACGTGGTCATGCCCGACTGCGATGGGGTGGAGCTGGGGCAGATCATCCTGGAGGAGTGGTCCAACCAGCGGCTGCTTTATATGTCGGCCCATCCCGCCGAAATACTGGTTCAGCATGGGCTTCAGTCTTTTGATTTTCCTTTTCTGGCAAAGCCATATACCCGGGATGAGGCGCTGGCCAAGGTCCGTGAGGCACTGGAGCGCCGCCACGCTGTCGAAGTCAGCC
>DATKJJ010000539.1:0-3237 GCA_035543695.1 Gemmatimonadales bacterium
GCCTTTTGATCGGGACCTCCTGCACCATGCTCCTCGCCGCCTGCTCCGGAGCCGATGGGATGGGCCCCCGGGTTACCAAGCTGTAGGAGCCGTCGCGCAAGCGAAAGTATCGCTCCGGCAGTCGGTTGAGGTCGGCGAAACGCGCGTGACTGGCGGCAAGCCGTCAATGCCGCCCTATTGGAGGCTTCCAGCGTCGTGGGTGCGTCGGCCGACCCGTGCCCCGGCTCGATCCCGGTCGCCGACGCCATCGCGGAGGCGCGGATGAACGGAACCTCCGTTTCCGTCCAGCCCGACGATGACGATCAGTGCCTCCGTGAAGTGCAGGTGCTTGCCGGTGCCGTCCTGTGGGAGGTCAAGCTTGCCCGCGACGGAGCCGTGCTCGAAACGGAAAAGTCGGACGCCGACGGGGACTGAGCCGCGGCTTCTTAGACCAAGGTGTATCTGGCTTTCACCCGTTGTGGGCGTATGCTAGGCCGGTTTTGATGCCAGCTTCTCCGTGTGCCAAGGGCACCGGCAGATCGAAGGTTCCCATAGTGTATCCTCGTGAAACATGATCAGAAGTCTGGTTGGCCTCCTTCTGGCCGCTGCTCTTGGTTGGGGGTGCCGCGGCTCGTCTGGCACTGACACTGGGCGATCAACCCAATCCGGCGACTCCACACCGGCCACCGATCCCGGTGCACCCTCTGGCATAGCGGATAGGCAACCGGGCTCCGATTCCGGCGCCCGGGACACCCTCCCCACCCCGGTGGCGCCATTCGTCGGGCCTCTCGCCACCGCATGGACCGGCGACTTGGACAGCATGATCACCCGCCGGGTAATCCGGGTTCTGATCGCCCCCACCCGTACCCAGTACTGGATCGACCGCGGCCGGCAGACCGGCGTGGAGTACGAGCTGTTGCGCGCCTTCGAGGACTGGCTCAGTGAGAAGTATCGAGCCAGGCGGCACGTCAACCTTCACGTGGTCTTCGTTCCCACTTCGCGCGACGCGCTCATCCCCGGGCTCCTGGCAGGCCGGGGCGACATAGCCGCCGGCATCCTGACGCTCACGCCCGAGCGTCTCACCCAAGTGGCCGGCGGCGGTCCCTTCTTCAGTGACGTCAAGGAGGTGGCAGTCACGGGACCGGAGTCACCGACGGTGAGCTCGCTCGACGACCTCTCCGGCCAGCAGGTGGTGGTGCGACGGTCCTCGAGTTACTGGAGCCATCTGGAACAGCTCAATGTCCGATTCGCCCGGGAGGGAAAACCGCCAATCAGGCTCGAGCCGGCCCCAGAGGACCTGGCAGACGACGACCTGCTGGAGATGGTCAATGCAGGACTGATCGATGGTACCGTCGTGGACCGCTACGCGGCCCGACTCTGGAGGAAGATTCTCCCGGGCCTCCGCGTGCACGAGGATGTGCCAGTCAACGAGGGTGGGGATGTTGGCTGGCTGATCCGCAAAGGGAGCCCCAAGCTGAAGCAGGAGATCGACGAGTTCGCCAAGGGCCATGGCCAGGGCACGAAGCTGGGCAACTCACTCGTTAAGAAATACACCGGCTCGACGCGCTTTTTGACGGACGCCAGGTCCCCCGATGCGACCAAGCGGTACAAGCAGGTGGTGGAACTGTTCCGGAAATACGGCGACCAGTATTCACTCGACTACTTGCTCGTGCTGGCGCAGGGCTACCAGGAGTCGAGACTGAAGCAGAGCGCGCGAAGCCCGGTCGGCGCGGTAGGCGTGATGCAGGTGATGCCGGCCACCGGAGAGGAACTCGGAGTCGGCGACATTAACCAGATCGACGCCAACATCCATGCAGGTGTCAAGTACATCCGCTTGATGATCGACCAAAACTTCACCGCCGATTCGATAGATCCGCTCAATCAGACGCTGCTCGCATTTGCCGCCTACAACGCGGGGCCGGGCCGCGTTCGGCGGCTCCGGTCGGAGGCCGCGAGCCTGGGCCTTAATCCCAACGTGTGGCGCAACAACGTCGAGTTGGTCGCAGCCCGGCGCATCGGCGCCGAGACGGTCACCTACGTCGCCAATATCTACAAGTACTACGTGGCCTACCGGCTGGTCCAGCGCGAGCAGGAGGAGCGGGAGCAGGAAATCGAGCGGCTGCGGTCGCGGCAGAAACCGGCGGCTTCGACTTCGCAGTGAGCTGAACGCTGCATGGCACACGCCCCAGCGGCGCGACTGCTCGTGCTGTTCGTGACCGCCTTCGTGGACATGGTGGGGCTCACCATGATTGTCCCCCTGCTGCCGTTCTATGCCACCGAGCTGGGTGCCAGCGCAACGATAGTGGGGCTGCTGGTCTCCGCCTTCTCGGTGGCTCAGCTGGCTGTGGCTCCGCTGTGGGGCAACTTCTCCGACCGCTACGGCCGCCGACCCGCCATACTCGCAGGCTTGCTGCTCACCAGCTGTGCCTATGTCATCTTTGGCTTCGCCGGATCGGTGCCGGTACTGCTCCTCTCCCGCCTGGTACAAGGGTTGGGCGGCGGCACGATCGGGGTGGTGCAGGCGTATGTGGCCGATGCATCCCCGCCTGAGGAGCGGACCAAGAGCCTGGGCTGGCTCTCGGCCGTGACCAGTCTGGGCGCCGTGGCCGGTCCGGCATTTGGGTCGGTGATGATCAGCTTGGGAGGGAGAGCGGCGCCGGGGATCGGCGCGGCGGTGCTGGCGCTCCTGGTCGCGGGGTTTGCCGCGCGCTTCCTGGTCGAGTCGCACCAGCTCCGGCCGACCGGTTCCGCTGCCCCCTCGAGCACCAGCCCGCGCCAGGCAATCGGTCGGGTCATCTCCCATTGGCACGAACCGGCCTCGCGGCTCATCTGGATCTACACCATTGCCATCGGAGCCTTCTATGGAACCATCCAGGTCGTGCCGCTCCTGCTGATGAACCGATTGGATGTCACCGAGCGGAACATCGGCTACTTCGTCATGTACCTGGGCGGCATGGGGGTGGTGGTGCGCACACTTTTGCTAGGGCGGATGGTGGAATTGCTGGGTGAGGCTCGGCTTTCCCGACTGGGCCTCGTCTTGTTGGCCATAGGCCTGGGCTGCACCGGCCTGGCCACCCACGGCGGGCTCATCCTCCTCGGCTTTACTCTGATGCCGCTCGGGACCGCGTTCCTCTTCCCTTGCATCACCGGGCTCCTCTCGCGGGTGGTGCCGGCCAACCAGCGCGGGATGTACATGGGGGTCCAACACACCTTCGGCGGGGTTTCCCGGGTGCTATTCCCGGTCGCCGCGGGCCTCCT
>DATKJJ010000540.1:0-2358 GCA_035543695.1 Gemmatimonadales bacterium
GACGAAGACCATCGTTTCGTACAACCAGCAAGGAGAACGGCAATGGCGGACATTCTGCATAGAGTCGGAATCAAGTCGTCCCTCGATGAAGTCTACAAGGCGTTGGCCACCCGTGAAGGTCCGACCGCGTGGTGGACGAGCAACACGCAGGGAGAAAGCAAGGTGGGCGGAGTGCTCAAGTTCCGCTTCAGCTCCGGCGGAGCCGAGATCGGTGGCTTCGACATGAAGGTTCTGGAGCTTCAGCCGGCAAAGCGTGTGCTCTGGCAAGTGATCGACGGGCCCGAAGAATGGATCGACACAAAGATAAGTTTTGATCTCAAGCAAGCAGACGACCATGCAATCGTCCTCTTCAAGCACCAGGGCTGGAAGGAGCCAGTGGAATTCATGCATCATTGCAGCACCAAGTGGGCGGTTTATCTGATGAGCTTGAAGTCGCTTGTGGAAGCCGGGAAAGGTACCCCCAACCCGAACGACCCTCACATCAGCGGCGACGGGCCTGACTGAGAGGTTCTAAAACGTGCGAATCGGACTCATCGGCGCTGGCAAATTGGGAGGGACGCTGGCACGTCACCTCGCCAGACTCGGACATCAGGTCTCGATAGCGAACTCGAGGGGACCGGAGAGCCTGACCGTGTTGGCGGCCGAGATCGGCGCCACGCCCGTTTCGGTAGCCGACGCCGTCAGAGCGGGAGACATCGTCATCATCTCCATCCCTACGAGGGCGGTGACCGATCTACGACGCGAGGTGTTTGCGGGCGTGCCAGGCCGTGTCGTGATCGATACGGGCAACTACCATCCGGAGCTTCGCGATGGCCGCATCGATGCAATCGACCGGGGCATGCACGACAGCCAGTGGGTCGCGCAGCAGATCGGGTGTCCCGTCGTCAAAGCATTCAACAACATCTTCGCCGAGAGCCTTCTCGAGAAGGGCGTTCCCAGGGGAACTACCGGGCGGATCGCTCTCTCCGTCTTCGGCGATGGGTTGGACGCCAAGACAACGGTGCTTCGCCTTGTCGACGAACTCGGCTTCGACCCTGTCGACGGGGGTGAGCTGCACAACTCCTGGCGGCAGCAGCCTGGAACGCCGGCCTACTGTCGGGACCTTGAAGCCGCTGCTCTCCGGCTTGCGCTCAGGGAAGCGGTTCGGAGCCGGATCGCCGAATACCGCGCCGAAGAGGAGGCTCGAATCAGGCGGAACATTGTGGCGCAGAGCGAAGGGGCAGGGTGACGACCGCCCGCTTCCTCGAGCTTGAGGTTTGAGAAGCTGGCTGCCCCGTCGGCCGGTTCCGGATCTGCACCGCCTGTCTCTTCTCTCGCTTTCCAACATTTCCATGGAAGGGCGCCCTCGCCGGAACCTAACATTTTCGGTGCAAGCGGGAGGAAAACGTAATGGCGCTCAGCAAGTACAGGATGATCGGCCCCGGCCACCACATCAGCTCCTTCAGCAAGTGCGGCGGCTACCTCATGCTCGAGGACCGGTCGGTCTGGTCGGTCGAGCCCACGGACATGGGGCGGGTGAAGCGCTGGGCGCAGTACGTGCCCGTGTCCATCGCGGAGGGCCGGAACGGCACGTATTGGCTGGTGTGCCAGTGCCAGAACCACGAGGAGCGGGCGCTCGTCGGGTTCTGCGGCCACCTGGCGGAACGCCCCTCGGCTTATGCGATGGCGTCCTGATGGAACTCCGCCCTGAGAACCTGTCGCTCCTGCAGCGGCACCTGCTGTCGCTCCTCGCGAAGACGCGGCAGGGCCAGCGGCCGCCATGGCTCGTGGTGGAAACGGGCCGCGTCAAGGTGGAGCCCTTCGCCCAGGTGCTGAACGGCCGGGCCGCTGCCGTGGCGGCCAGGGGCCTGAAGTCCATGGGCTGGCTGCGCGCGCGCTCGAACGGGGGCCTGGAGCTGGCCCATCCCCCGGCCACGGTCGTCTCCTTGCTCGAAGGGGGCCGAAAGCCCGCCCCGGACCGCGGACCGATGGCGCACCTGGACTGGCAGAACGCGGAGCTCGACGCGGTGATCGAGCAGGCGGTGACGAACTATCTCGCCTTCACCGAGCCGCCGGAAGCGCCGTCCAGCTTGCGCAGCACCGTCTTGGGCGCGATCGAGCGGTAGCTCTCCTCCACCCAGCCCTGGAAGAGATCGAGCGGCGGCACCTTCTTCCCCGCCAGGAGCGTGGCGGTCACCCACCCGTGCTTCCCCAGCCCGTAGGCCGTGGGCTCGGTGAAGGGGAGGGTGAGCGCGGCGGCGCCGGAGGCGGGCAGCTTCATCGAGAACGACAGCTCACCCTTCTCCAGCGACAGGAACAGGAAGGCCTTTCCCTTCACCTTCAGCGCCCGGTGTCCCCAGGGAAAGTCCTCCGTCACCT
>DATKJJ010000541.1:0-6127 GCA_035543695.1 Gemmatimonadales bacterium
CCAGAGTCGATCTGCGATTCTGCTATCTCCCGCCGGCCGGGGGCGCCGGTCAGGCGGTCGCCGAGCTGCTCGGGTCGGATCCCAGAGCCAAGCTGAACGAGGACCTGGGCCGCATGAAGGCGTTGCTCGAGGCCACTAGCGGGAGTCATACCCATGGCAAAAAATCTCAGTCGTGAATTCGCGACCATGAGTGAAGATGAGCTCGCGAAACCGGAGTAGTGGGGGAACGTCACCGGCAGCTCGTCGGCCCCTGCTGAGACGGCGGTCCGACCGGATGCAGTTGGCGGCGGCCACGGCGCTGGGCGCGGTCTGGGCGGCCCGGCTGCTTCGGACCGGTGAAGGCTACCGGCTCAGAGACAAGGTAGTGCTGATCACTGGAGGTTCCCGGGGACTGGGGCTTGCCCTGGCCCGGGAAACGGGCGCCCGGGGTGCGCGGCTGGCAATCTGCGGCCGCGATCCCGAGTCGCTGGAGCGGGCGCGCGCTTCGCTGGCCCGCGCGGGAGCGGAGGTCGTCGCCATTCCCTGCGACGTGACCGACCGCGGGTCGGTGCAGAATCTGGTCGATCAGGTAAGCCGCGGTCTTGGACCCGTGGACGTCCTCATCAATAACGCGGGCGTGATCGAGGTGGGGCCGGCGGAAACGATGTCCGTTGCCGACTACGAGGAAGCGCTCGCCACCAATTTTTGGGGCATGCTCTATCCCACGCTGGCAGTGCTGCCGGACATGCGGAAGCGTCGCGCAGGCCGGATCGTCAACATCACCTCCATCGGGGGAAAGCTGGGCATTCCGCATCTGCTCCCCTACAGCGCCAGCAAGTTTGCCGCGGTGGGATTCTCTCAGGGGTTGCGGGCTGAGGTGGCAGCGGAGGGCATCAAGGTTGTCACCGTGGTGCCGGGGCTGATGCGCACCGGAAGTCCGCGCAATGCAATCTTCCGGGGGCAGCACCGGGCGGAGTATGCCTGGTTCAGCATTAGCGACTCGCTCCCCGGGCTGTCGATCAGTGTCGAGGACGCCGCGCGGCGGATCGTCAAGGCCTTCCGACGAGGTGATGGGGAGGTCCTGTTCCCCGCTGTGGCCAAGGTGGCCGCGGTGGCCAACGCGGTGGCCCCTGGAGTTACCGCCAACGTGTTGGGCTTGGTTGATCGGCTATTGCCGGGCACCGGCGACCGGAGCCGGCATACCGGGGCGGAGAGTCAATCCTGGATCTCTCCGTCCTGGCTCACCCAACTGGGAGACCGGGCAGCCCGCAAATACAATCAGCTGTCAGCTCATCCGCCCAAAACCACGTGATTACCACGACATCTGCGAAGGAAGGCTCAATGGCATCGACGTACAATGGAGTCGTCTCGAACGAGCGCTGGGAAAATCTTCGACGTCCAGCCGAAGACGAGGACGAGATCAACGTAGGCAAGACCGAGCGAGTGATCTCCGGGCTGGCCGCGGCCGCCGTGGCAGTCGTTGGACTACGCCGGAAGCGGCTACGGCCTATTCTCCTTCCGGTAGCTGGCAGTCTCCTTTCCCGCGCGGTTACCGGGCGCTGCTCGATCAATCGGGCCCTGGGGAGGAACTCGGCCCGGAAAGACCGGCTGAGCCCGGTCGCGAGTGTTCCCCATGGTGAGGGCATCAAGGTAGAACGGAGCGTGGTGGTAAACCGTCCGGTCCATGAGGTGTATCAGTTCTGGCGGAACTTCGAGAACCTGCCTCGCTTCATGGACCACCTCGAGTCGGTCACGGTGCTCGATGAAAACCGCTCCCACTGGGTGGCCAAGGCCCCGGCCGGCACTCGGGTCGAGTGGGATGCCGCGATCCACAACGAGATCGAGAACGAGCTGATTGCCTGGCGCTCTCTTCCCAAAGCCGACGTCAACAACGCCGGATCGGTGCACTTTACCCCGGTCGGCGACGGCGCCACCGAAGTTCGCGTCATCCTGAGCTATCAGCCGCCAGCCGGAAAGCTGGGAGCGCTGGTAGCCAAGCTCCTGGGCGAGGAGCCGTCGACGCAGGTAGACGATGATCTCCGCCGGCTCAAACAGGTCATGGAAGCTGCCGTTCCTACGGCCTGATGAGCACCGACTCGCCCCGGCTGACATACGATTGCGTCATCGTCGGGGCTGGGCCGGCCGGGCTGAGCGCCGCACTCATGCTGGGTCGCTGCCGCCGCAAGACGTTGGTGTGTGACATGGGGGAGCCCAGAAACATCCGGTCCGCTGGTCTCCATAACTATCTCACCCGGGACGGGACCCCGCCGGCGGAGTTCCTCCAGCACGCCCGCCAGGAGGTCGCTCGGTATTCGACGGTCGAGCTTCGCCAGGTCGAGGTGCTGGATGCCGCCCGATCACCGGACGGTTTCCGGCTGGTATGCGCGGATGGGCGCCAGATCGCCGCGCGAAAGCTGTTGCTGGCCACGGGAGTGGTGGACGAGCTTCCGGAGTTGGAGGGACTTCAGTCGCTCTACGGAACCAGCGTCCACCATTGCCCCTACTGCGATGGGTGGGAATGGCGGGATCAGGCCATCGCGATCTATGGCAGGGGAGACGAGGGTAAGGCCTTGGCGCTGGGGCTTACGGTTTGGAGCCGGGACCTGGTGCTCTGTGCCAACGGCTCCGCCGGGCTCTCCCAGGAAGACCTGGAGCAGCTGAGCAGAGAAGGGATCGAGGTCAGAGAAGAGCGGGTGGCGCGGCTCGAGGGAACGGAAGGTATGCTGGAGCGGATTGTCTTCGAGACTGGAGAATCCTTACCTCGAAAGGCGCTCTTCATCTGTTCGGGACAACACCAGCGAAGCGCCTTGGCCCGAAAGCTCGGCTGCCGCTTTACCAGCAAGGGGGCGGTGAATACCGGCAGCTGCGAGGCCACTGACGTGCCGGGACTCTACGTGGCGGGAGATGCGAGCAAAGAGGCTCAGTTCGTCATCGTTGCTGCAGCTGAGGGCGCGGAGGCCGGCATGGCCATGAACAAGGCGCTGCTCCAGGAAGACCTGGCTCAGAACAGAAACTCGAACCCCAGCCGGACCACGCGAGGGGGGCCGTACGTGAAGAGCGGCTGAGTCAAGTCACGGGCAGCCGCAAGGTATAGCGGAAACAGTTCATCCCTTCCCGAGACGTATCCATCCCCGTTGATGTCCGCCGAGGCACGGTAGTAGGGGGATTCGTAGGGGATGTCTTCCGGATGGGCGGCATACGCCTCTTCCGCCACCGCATTCACCGCGGTGTCATCCGGTCCGGGTTGCCCCGTATCCCGCCGGACGGCGACGACGTTCTGCCGGTTCAGCACGTTTCGCATGTCCAGGTACACCCCGCCTCGCACCCCGCCCAGCTGGAGCGGTCGCCGAACCAGGAAGTCGAGGGTGTAGCTGGTCGGCAGCCTCCGCGAATTGGGCAGCCCGATGAGCGAATCGCCGGAGAGATCAGTTTCGGAATAGGGCAGCCCTGTCCCCACTCTCCCGATGGCCGCGGCTTCCAGGCCGCCGATGATGTGTGATCCGAATACCTCGGGGCCAAGACTATCGGACACTCGGCTTCGGAGAATGAGGGTGAGCGTGTGCCGGCGGTCGAAGTCCAGCGGGAACTCGGCATGAGCCGGCCGGATCGTGTCTCCAGTCTGGGGATCGATCGAGAACACCCGGTTCAGCAGAAATGCATCACTTGCCGTGGCCTCGGCGCTCTGGAGGGTATAGATGAGGCGAGCGCCGAAACCGTTCTTGAGGTCGCGCTCCAGGAGCACCTCCAGGCCCTTCACCGTCCCGGCGTCCGCATTTCCGAAGATGGTCGAGTCGGGATCGAGTCCCAGCGGTACCGATGCGACCAGGCCGTCGAGGCGCTTCACGTAGGCGCCCAGCCGCAACGAGGTGATCGGTGTGGGCCGAACCCGCAGGCTGAACTCGTACTGTACCGCGTCCTCGAAGCCGATGTTCGGGTTGCCCCGGCGGAACCGACCGGTGCGGGTGGTATCGTCGAATGCGGCATCCACCAGGAACTGGTAGTCGGGTGCCTGGGAAAAACGACCGTAACTGGCGACGAATGTGGCGCCCTTCAGTACGGTCGAAACCGCGAACCGGGGACTCAGTTTCTGTTGCGACCCCCGGGACTCGGCCGTCAGCTCGCTTCCGGCGTTGAACTGGTCGTAGCGCGCCCCGAGGGTAAACGCCAGATCGGTAATTCGGACCTGGGCTTCGACGTATGCCGCGGCACTGGTCGGGGAAAAGCTGGAGATCGCGGTGGGTGGCACGGTGTCGCCCAAACCCACGGGCAAATAGGCCATGACCCGCCGGTAAGTGCCGACCTGCTGGCGCACCACCTCCCCTCCGAAGAAAAGATCCACCTGCTCGCCGGCCCCGTAGGTGGCATCGAGCTGGCCTCGAGTCTCCCCGAAATTGCTCCATCCCAGGCTTCCCTGTGAACCATTGCCGAGGAAGAATCCCGGTACGCCATAGGGAGACGTGGTGCTCGGCAGGGGGGTTCGGAATCCAGGGATAGGATCGGGAGAGGGCTCCTGGTTTCGCGCCACGTCCTCGCCGACGAAGTGGAAGCGCTTCCCGGTGAGTCCGCCAAAGGCGTAGTCCACACTACCGTCCAGCGTTCCCCGGATGAACTCACGGGTGAAGCGCCCAACCCGAAGATCCAGGATCAGCGGCTTCCTGGTCCCCGGACCGCTGGCATACTGGACATGGCCGTTGAACAGATTTCCCTGCACTCGCTGGGCCGGGGCAAGGTCGAGATCGTACTTGTACGCCGGATCGAACAGCAGATTCTGATTTTCCGAATGGAGGCCCATCAATCGCAGAGTCACCCGATCGTTCAGCGGGACCGTGATCTTGCCCAGGCCGCTCCACAGCTCACCGCTGTTATGGGGCAGCAGGGTCGGCGACGCGGTTCGAGGGTCTCTCGGATCGGTGGGCGCTGGAGCATTGACCGGATCCGCATCCAGCCGGCCGGTGATATCCACCGCCGCCACCAGCCCGACCCTTCCGACCAGGGGGCCGCTGCCCTGGGCGATAAAACGGTCGAGCCCGTAGTCCCAACTGCTGCCGAAGGGACGGTCTGTCTCATATCCCACTCGGCCTTCCCAGTCAGCGGTTGGCTCTTTTGTGACCACGTTGATGAGGCCGGAGATGGCCTGACCGTACCGGGCCGAGAAGCCGTTGGTCACCAGCGATGCTTCGCTGAGGACATCTGGCGGAATCGTGAGACCCAATCCGCCGCTGGCAGCATCGAGCTGATTCTTCACCCCCATTCCATCCAGAATGAAGGCCTCCTCGCCGAGTCGCCCGCCACGGTAGCTCTCGCCCACGCTACCTGCCGACAAAGCAACAGCCTCCTGCAGCGAGCTGACCGGCAATTCCCTCAGGTCGGCCGCGGTGATCTTCTGCTCGGTGGATGTGGCCAACGGATCGAGCACCGGGTCCACCGGTGCCGTCACCACCAGCGGCTCCAGCTTCAGGGGATTGGTCTCCAGCGGGAAATCGACCGTCACGGTCCCACCGGCCTGCACGAAGACGCTGTCGCGGACGATGCTCCGGTAGCCGATCGCCCGGGCCGCCAGGCTGTGCCAGCCACTTCGAATGCCGCGAACCCGGTAGATGCCGCCGGTATCGCTGAGCGCGCGAACCCGCTCATCCACCAGAATCTGGGCCTGGGCCAAGGACCGATCGGTGCCGCTCTGATACACTCGCCCCGCGATGGCGCCCTCAGCCTGAGCTCGGAGTGTTGAGGGGAGTAACCCGAGCAACAGCGCGGCTGCCGCGACGCCTTGGACAGTGCGGCCTGGGCTCACAGCTGCCCCATCAGGTACAAGTCCCCGTCACGGGCAACCGTGGTGTCTATGGTGCCGCCGCTACTGGTGTTGTTGATGATGATGAGTGGATACCGCTCCACTACGACCTGACTGCCTGCGGGTGAGAGCTGGGGCCGGCGATAGAGAGCCCGTTCGGTAGGGCCAGTCACCACCAGGTCGTTGGCGCTCGCCAGGTCGACCACATGCACCAACCCCCCGCTATCCCACTGAGTTGGTCCAAAGGTGGAATCGATGGTGAAGTGCACTCTGCCGCCGACGACCGCGACCATTCTCATACCCACCACCTGCACATCGCGGACAATCCCGGCGCCGGCGAAGTCGAACACCACGGTTGCA
>DATKJJ010000542.1:0-5340 GCA_035543695.1 Gemmatimonadales bacterium
AACCAGGTTGACCAGGCCGCTCTCGGCAAACTCGCGGAGAATGGTGGCCATGTGCTCCGGGGTTTCGTCGTAACCACCGAACTCGTTGGGGAGCCCTGCGTTGGGGTGGGTGCTCACGAAGGTCGGAGCCACCCGGGAGAGTTCCTGGACGTATTGCCGGAGAGCCTGAGCGCCGAGAGCGCAGTTAAGACCTACGCTGAGCGGGCGGGCGTGGGCCACCGAGTTCCAGAACGCCTCAGTGACCTGGCCGGAGAGCGTGCGGCCGCTCGCATCCGTGATCGTGCCGGAGATCATCACCGGCACCCGGAGTCCCGATGTCTCGAAGTACGACTCGATGGCGAAGAGCGCCGCCTTGGCGTTCAGCGTGTCGAAGATCGTCTCGACCAGAAGGAGGTCCGCGCCTCCGTCCAACAGTCCGCGAACCGCTTCGGTGTACGTGGCCACCAGCTCGTCGAACCCGACGTTCCGGAACCCCGGGTCGTTCACGTCGGGGGAGAGCGATGCTGTCCGATTGGTGGGTCCGAGCACGCCGGCCACGTACTTGGGCGAATCGGGGGCGCGCAGCTCGAAGTCGTCGGCCACTTCGCGGGCCAGCCTGGCCGAGGCATGGTTGAGCTCGTAAACCAGCTGCTCCATTCCGTAGTCGCCCAGGGAGATGGAGGTCGAGTTGAACGAGTTGGTCTCCAGGATGTCGGCGCCGGCATCGAGGTAGGCGGCGTGGATAGCCCGGATGATCGAGGGCTGGGTCAACGAGAGCAGGTCGTTGTTGCCCTTGAGATCCGATTTCCAGCCGGCAAATCGATCGCCGCGGTAGTCCTGCTCGCCCAGCTGGTAGCTCTGGATCATGGTGCCCATTGCCCCGTCCAGCACCAGAATGCGCCGCTGCAGCAGGGGCACCAGCTCGCGGAGGCGACTCTCCCGGGTTCGGGGCGGCGCGGTAAAGCTGCCGGGGGTGACTGCCTGGGGACGGGCGACGGTGGTCAGAAGACCTCCCAAACAAAAAACCTGAGGCCAAAACGCCTCAGGGGATGCGTTTTAGCGGTTTATTTTACGTGGCCGCAATCAGCGCAAATCGCCACGGGCTCAATTGTTAACTCAAGTTAACCGGCGGACAGCAGGGAGTCAATTCGGCCCCCTCAGATCAGCCCCAGCACAAACCCGCGGACCAGGTACAGCACCAGCCAGGCCACCATGGGGCTGAAGTCGATCATCCCAAAGGGTGGGAGCACTCTCCTGATCGGGTCGATCAGCCAGCCGGTCAGCGTGACTATGGGTCTCATCCAGCGGTTGTAGGGCCCAATACCGAACCACGACGCGATGACCCGGATCAGGAGCGCCGCCATCAGGACGGTGAATAGCGCGCTCAGCAAGAGGCGCAGCCAGATCCGGGGGCCGCTTCTGATGGCCAGAGACACCCCTGCCGCCATTCCGATGAACCAGTGGGTCAGGCTGAGCAGAACCAGCCCACCGGCGATCACCAGACCGACCAGCCACAGAGGTGCGGTCTGCGGGGTGCCTCCAGCGGCAATAACCCGGCGTTCCAACCGGAGGAGAAGCGGATCGCTGACCCGGCGGACGAAGCGGGACCAGGCGCCAAAAGGATTGATCCGGCGGGTGCGTACTCCCCACGACGTAAGGGCCACGATCGAGGCGTACACCAGGGCTACGATGACGAGAGTGCGGAGGGCAGTATCGAGAGTGGCGAGGTTCATGGAGGAGAGTTCGGACTCAGGGCTCGCCCGAGGTCACCACCTCCATTTGACGTTGGGCGCCGGAGCTGGCGGTGCACATGAGGGTGTACCGTCCGTTGACCGACGCGTCTTCCAGAATCTTGCTGTCCCCCCAGCAGGAGAGGATCTCGCGGCCTCCCGGCTGACGAAAGCGGACGGTGACAACCGGCTCCCGCTGCACATTCACGATCCGGCGGACCGTCGTGGTCGTGAGGCTTTCGGCACCCATCTGCTTCAGGGTCCCCGGCGGCCGTCCCCGGTGAGAACCCCGGTAGTCGACCGCTCGATCGAGCAATTCGAAAATTTCCCGTCCGAGAGCTTGAGCGTCCCGCTCATCGGGAGAGAGCAGGCTCGGAGGCTTTGGGCGCGAGCTGGAGCTGCCCGTTCCGGTGCAGCCCGCGACCACAAACGCCAGCATGAGAGGGATGTGCCAGGGAACCCGGCCGATCATTCCATCGCGAATTCGCGGTTGAACACAACCTCGAAGCTGAACGTCTTGCTCTTGCTGCGGGTTTCCATGTGCTCCGCGATGCGCTTGAGGCGCGCGGGAATACCCATGATCTTCTCTTGAGCCTTCCGCCCCAGCTCGTTCAACCCCTCAAGGCTTTCAATCCTCCAGTACCTGATCTGCTCCTGCACGATGCGCAGGTAGTCTCGAGGCCCGTAGATCCCCGCCCGGCGGATGACGTCGGCCAACTCCCTGAAGCCGGGCATCGTGACTCCCGGCATGTCGATCGCGGGCAGGATAAATGAAGCGGAGTGGAGAGCCTGATCCGGATCGCGCTTGAGAATCTCACCAAAGACCGTGCGATAGAACGTGTAGTGCCGCGCCTCCTCCTTGGCCACCTGGCTCAGAATGGCGGCGAGTTGCGGCTCGTACTCGGCGACGATCTTTCCCGTTTCACTGTGAGAGAACTGGGTGGCTCGTTCCTGGACCGTGGTGTAGGCGAAGACCCGATAGGGATCCCGATCCCATTCGGGGTGGAAACCGGCCCGAAGGTATTCGAACTGCATCTCCTCGAGCTTCCGCTGCTGCAGCAGTTGGGTATCCCTGGCGTAGTCGTGGAGAACCTGGCCGTGCCGGTCTTCCTCGGCGGTCCACAGATTGTTCCAGCTCCGCCAGAAGCTGTCGTCCCCCAGGTACACAGCAAGCAGCCGGTGAAAGTGGGGGAGGCCTTCTTCGGTCAGGAGATTCAGCGCCAGCGCTGCACGGGCGTGATCCGGGATGCCCCCGGCTCGGGCTCGCAGAGCGGCAAGGTGGGTGTCGGGGCATTCGTCGGGTGCCGGGCCTAACAGGTCGACCGGGAACCAGAGCTCCCGCTTCCGCTCGTGAACCTCCATGAGCTCACGGACGGTGTCCTCCAGGTCCTCGAGCACCTCGATCTTCGAGTGCAGCTCTCGTGCGGGGTCGGTAACGATGCCCATGAGTACCTTCTACAACAGAAGACAACGCAGAAAGATGCGGCCAGCCATCAAAGATAGTGTTGCTGGTGCTGCGAGTGCCACTGCGGTGGGGGGGTGGGGGTTACGCCTCCTTCGGGCTGAGCGCTTTCTCCATCAGTGACCAGGTTCGCTGCCCGATATAGCGGTCCCGGGTGAAGATCCGCCGCCACCCCAGGGCTGCCAGCAGCCCCTCCGATCGGGGGTCATCGGTCCAGAACTCGGCCACATGCGCTCCCGACTCGACTGCGCGCTGCTCGAAGGCGGATAGAAGACGGTGGGCGTGACCCCGGTGCCGCTCCTGGGGCAGCACTACCACGTCGACCAGGTGGGCGACGCCGCCCCGAAGCCAGAAGCGGAGGCCCCCGATCCAGTCGCCGATCTCGTTGCTGAGAATAAGGTAGCGCTCATCGAGGGTGCTGGACCAGCCGGCGGGATCCTCCTCTTGCTCGAGCATCTCCGAGAACCAGGCCGCGAAGTCCTCGTCCTGTTCCATGTCTCGAATGGTCAGCTCGCTCATACGTACCGTCCTCCCGATGGGAGACTCCTCTCCCCCTGTCAGCAACACTAATGCCACGCCGGCAGTTCCTGTCTGTGAACGTGGTCACGCGTGTGGGGGCTCTCAGCCATAGGTCCGAGCCGAGTCGAGTTGCCTGGTGCCCCCGTCGGGCTAAACTTGGGGAACATTGGAATATTCAGGAAGGTAGGCCCATGACAACGAGTACTACCACTCCCTCGGCTCGGCCGGTCATCGTTCCCTGCCCATTCTGCTCTGCCGCCAACCGGGTTGACCTTGCCCGGCTGACGGCGGGGCCTAAATGCGCCAAGTGTGGCAAGCCGCTACGGCTGGACCGACCCCAGAAGGTAGGGGACAAGGACTTTGAGCGAACCATCACCAGCTCGGCGGTGCCGGTGGTGGTGGACTTCTATGCCGACTGGTGCGGCCCCTGCCGGATGATGGCTCCAACCCTGGACGAATTTGCCCAGCAGCGCGCCGGTGACGTCCTGGTTCTCAAGCTCGATACCGAGGCGAACCCCCTCACTGCAGCCCGATTTGGGATCCGGGGAATTCCCACGATCATAGCCTTTCAGGGCGGAAGCGAGCGATCCCGTCACGTCGGCATGGCCGATCTAAAAGTGCTGGAGAACCTGAGCGGGGTCAGCTGAGCCGCACCACGGCGGCGAGTACTACCCCGGCTCCCGCCAGAAGGGTAAGCAGGCCGAGCAGAGGCAGGGCCAGCTTCAGCCAGTCCTCGTAGCGGACCCCCGCGGCAGCCAGCATGGCCATGAGTGCGCCATTCGTCGGTGTGACCATTTCACACAACCCGGCTCCGTATTGATACGCCAAGACGGTTACTTGCCTGGAAAGACCGATCAAGTCCGAGAGCGGAACCAGCAGTGGCATGGTGAGCACTGCCTGGCTGCTGGTGCTCGACACCGGCAGGTGAATCGCGGCCTGTAGCACCATCATGGCCACGGCTGAGAGCATAGCTGGCAGGCCGGCGATGGGTGTGAACATCCCGTTCACCAGGGTGTCCACGATCTGCCCCTCGTTCAGCACTACGTAGATGGCCCGGGCAAATCCGATCAGCAGTCCGGCAAATGCCATGGATCGGAAACCATCCACAAAGGCCTCGGCCGTGCCGCCCAGACCCAGTCGGCCAAGCAAGCCCGCAAGAACTCCCACCACGAAAAAGAGCGCGGAGAGCTGATCGAATTCCCAGTCCAGCCGCTGGGCTCCATAAATGTAGATGGCGAAAGCGGCGAGAATGGAGATCAGAATGACCAGATCTCGCCAATCCAGCGGAACCCTTTGGTCTGCCGGAGGAAGGTCCGGCGGTCGGCGGGTGCGCCGAGCGTACCACATGGTGCCCGCGATCCAAATGGCCAGAGCCGGGATCAGGAATGCGAGGCGGAAACCCAGGCCCGAGGCCGGCGGCAGCTGAGCCACCTTCTGGGCGATAATGACCTGAAACGGGTTCACCGGACTGAAGGCGGCCCCCACGGCCGCGGTTCCCAGGCTCATCGCAACAGCAACGACTGGAGAGAATCCGAGCTGACGCACCAGGAGCAGTAGCACCGGCACGAAGGCGATCAGTTCCTCCTGCATCTGCATCATGATCCCGCCGAGGCTGAAGGCCACCCCGGCAATCGGGATCACCAGCAGCCC
>DATKJJ010000543.1:0-14641 GCA_035543695.1 Gemmatimonadales bacterium
CTCGCCGAAGATGCCTTTCTTGAGACAAATATATCCGACGTTGATCCGGGCGAGAGCGTTGGCCGGCTCCTTCATGAGGACTTTGGAGAAGTTTCCCAGCGCCTCATCGTAGTCCTCGTTCAGCATCTGGGCCCAGCCCAGGAGCGACGTGGCGTCCACCGCCCCAGGCGAGAGCGTCAACGCCTTTTCCAGGGCCTGAATGGCGCCGCCGTAATCGCCCAATGAGATCAGGCTCCAGCCCTTCTCGATATAGGTCGAGGCACCCAGGTGGTCAGCGTGAACCGCGGGTCGCTCGCCGGTGAACTGCGGAGCCGCGATGGCATCCGCTCCATTTGCCGTTTGCTTGTAGCGCTCGACCAGTCCACGAATGCCTTCCTTGATCTGCCCCAGATCAATCAGGGCACCGTCTACCCGCTTGAACAGGGAGATGATGTCCTTCTTCAGCGCATCCCGCTCGCCACCCGGTGCGTCCAGCCGGGCGGTCATCTCGGTCAGCTCCGCCTTCAAGGCGGTGAGCCAGGCTTCGGCCATCTACGCGGCCCCGAGCTCGCTCAGCGCCAGCCGCTCGCTGGACGAGAGCAGCTTGCGGGCGTTCAGCAGGATGATGGTGCGCTCCGGCCGGGAAATGATTCCGGCGATGTACACTGCGGCGAGGCCGCTTACCACCGGGCCGGGAGCAGCGATGGTAGTACTGTCCACTCGCAGCACCTCGCGCACCTCGTCTACCAGTACGGCCACCCGCTGGTTCTCCAGCTCCAGCACCATGACCCGGGTTTCCTCTCGTATCGGGGCATCGAGCTCGAAGCGCTTGCGCAGGTCAATCACCGGAACGGCGGTGTCGCCGTACGGCATCACGCCCTCGAGGAACTGGGGTGCCTTGGGGAGCGGAGATGGGGGGGAGTAGCGGAGAATACGCTCCACCTGCAGGATATCGAAGGCGAATTCCTGGCGTCCCACTCTGAAGGTTACCACCTGGACATCGTCGCCAGTGTTCATGGTGCAGCGGCCTCCGTCAAACGTGAGCTCAGCGCGGGCAAATCGAGCAGCGGCACCAGGGTTTCCGCATGGCGCGCCACTCCCACCGCCCAGGGCAGCGTTTCTCCCGGGGGAACCGGCAGCGCCGGCTCCCGAACCAGCACCTCTGCGTCCTCCACCTCGAGGCAAACGCGGCGGCCGGAAATGTTCACCACGACCCCAATGTTCCCAGAGCCGACCGGAGTAGGCCGGCCTTCCAGTAGTGAGGCGAGGTGAACCAGCGGCAGCATGCGGCCATGCACCGCGACCAGGCCGCGGACCGCGGTCTCCATGACCGGAACCGGATGCACCTCCCCCAATTGGACCACCTCCAGCACCTGCTCGACCAGGAGGCCAACGCGGCGTTGGCCGACCAGGACCAGGAGAAACCCTCCGGCACGAGCACTCACTGATGCCTCAACCGGTACAGCTCGGTGGCAATGCGATCGGCCATTTGCGTTATGGGAACCACGTACTGAGCCCCTCCCGCATGCAGGGCCGCACCCGGCATACCATAGATGGTGGCGCTCTCCCGGTCCTGAGCCATTCCGGTTCCCCCGGCTTCACGAATCTGTCTCAGCCCCTCCGCTCCATCCCGGCCAATTCCGGTCAGCACCACGCCGACCGCCCGCGATCCAA
Organism: Gemmatimonadales bacterium; assembly: GCA_035543695.1. Classification (GTDB taxonomy): domain Bacteria; phylum Gemmatimonadota; class Gemmatimonadetes; order Gemmatimonadales; family GWC2-71-9; genus CAVVWJ01. Next base: position 1,654 of record DATKJJ010000543.1, read on the forward strand.
ACACCCGGGCCACGCTCCCGAAGGTGGGATCGGCAGCTGGGCGGACGCCCCAGACCGGTGGCTCCTGATCCAGGGCCAGACAGAGCCCACCGACCGCGGGACTCACTGTCATGTGAAAATCCCCCGGCGCCACGTAGGCCGTGTCGGCCAGCAGGGGCATGCGGTCTTCGGCTTCGACCACCTTGCAGCGACTCTGTGTTGCCAATCGTTCGGCCAGGCTGCGGGTGAACTTGGGCGGCATGTGCTGCACGATCAGAATGGCCGCTCCCTGACCCGCCGGCAGCTGGGGAACCAGCAGGGACAATGCGCGGGGCCCCCCGGTTGAAGCCGCGATGGCCACACACAGCCTGGCCTCACCAGGAGCCTCTCCTCCCCGCGCCGGCACCGCCAGTGTCGGCGCTGCCGCGCCGGTCAATCGCTTCACATCCGCGGTCCGCGCTGCCCGCAGGACAGTCATGAGCCGGTCGGCAAAACGAGCGTTGGCGGCCACGCCACGGTCGTCCTCTTTGGCTACGAGATCGATCGCGCCCAGCTCCAGCGCGCGAATGGCAGCCGAGGCGCCAGGCCCGACGTGAGCGCTGACCACGACGATGGGCCGGGGTGACTCGGCCATGATGTACCCGATCGCGCCGAGCCCGTCGACTTCCGGCATCTCCAGATCCATCAGCACCAGGTCCGGAGCGTGCGCCCGAACCTTTCGCAGCGCATCCATGCCATCGCGTGCGGTTGCCACTACGCGGAACTCGCCGGAGCCCTCCACCACGTCGGTGAGAAGTCGCCGGAAGAATGGACTGTCGTCCACCACGAGGACCCGGCCCGGATCAGAGATGCCGGACACCATGTGCTACCGTGCTCACCTCGAGCAGGCCGTCGGCCACTCGCAGCCGCACTGTGCGGCCAAAATCACCGCCAACGGCTTCCCCCACCAACGGGAGGTTGTGAGACGTGAGTGCCTGCCGCGCCGCGACAAGATTGCGCTCGCCCATCTGGACGGTGCCGGGGGGAGCCAGTGCCGCGAACATGCTGGCGCCCCCAGCCAACCGGGCGGTGATGCGCCGGGGCTGAGCTCCCTTGGCTGACATAAGATGGAGCAGCCGGGGAACGGCCAACTGAGGGAACCGCGCCGGGTTGCCATCATCCCGGGCTAATGCCGGCGAGGGAAGCAGCACGTGGGCCAATCCCCCAACCTTGGCCGCAGCGTCATGCAGGACGATGGCCACGCAGCTCCCCAGTCCGACGGTCAGGAGCGTGTCCTCATCCTGACCGATGCCCAGATCCGCTACCCGGACCACCACCTCCCGGCCGCTCACGCTGCCCGCCGATAGATCCGCTCGCGCGCGTCCAACAGTGTGAGCAGGTCGCGGGCTCGCCCCGACAGCGATTCCACTTTGCCCAGGACCAGAAATCCTCCCGGGGCCAGGGCCTCGGCAAAGTCGAGAAACACCCGCTCCTGCATGGCTCGACCGAAGTAGATGACCACGTTCCGGCAGAGGATCAGCTGATAACTGCGGCGGGGCGCCGGATCGATGCACAGATCGGAGGCGCGGACGATCACTCGGCGACGAACCCGATCGATCACTTGGCATTCGGCGCCCCGCTCCTCGAAGTAGCGCTGGGCCAGGGACGCCGGCACGTCGCCAAGAGCCTCGCGGGGATATCGAGCCTGGTTCGCCCGAGCCAGACACTGGGCGTCGACGTCGGTTGCGTCAACCGTCACCCGATCGAGATGCTGTCCTCTGCCCTGCTGATCCAGGAATTCGGCGATCATCATGGCGAGGGTGTACGCTTCCTCGCCGGAGGAGCACCCGGCACTCCATGCCCGCACCGCCGACCAACCTCCGCTGAGCAGCTCGGGGAGGACTCGATTGCGCACCAGGTTCCAGGTTTCGGCGTTGCGGTAGAAGCTGGTGACGTTGATCGTGATCGTGTCCTTGAGCCGGCCAACTTCCGTGGCATCTCGCTCCAGCAGCTCCTGATATTCCTGGTAGCTCTGCACCCCGCACGCGCGCATGCGAACGGCGATACGCCGCCGGAGGCACTTGTCCTTGTAGCCATCGAGCGAGAGGCCGGTGTGCCGCGAGATCCTGCCGATCAGCTCGAGAAATGCTTCCTCATCCGGCGGCGTCATTGGGAGAGGTCCAGCATCTCGAGGTTGGCCCGAGCCAACTGATGCCCCGGATTGAGCGCGGTGGCCTGAGCCCAGCTTTCCCGGGCCCGCGCCAGGTCGCGCCGTTTGTAAGCGATGTTCCCCAGTTTGAAATACAGGTCATCTCCCAGCTCCGGGTTCAGCTTGGCCGCCCGTTCGTAGGCCTCGCCCGCTTCATCGTAGCGTCCCGTGCGGTAGAAGATGTCACCCAGGTTCTTGGAGACCTGCGGGAGTGCGGCGTCCTCGGCGAGGGCGGAGCGGAGCATCGACTCGGCTGCCTGGGTATCGCCGCCGGCCTCGAGGAGCACAGCCAGATTGTTCTGCAGAACCGGATTGTTGGGGTAGGCCTCGACTCCTTGCTGGGCTGTGCGCATAGCGTTTTCCGCGTCGTCCAGTCCCACCGCCGCCAGAGTGGCGGCCCAGTACCACAGCGCCGGTACCGGCTTTCCCTGCAGCAGTTCGCAGGCCTGGGCCAGGCGGGACTGGGCCACCTTGTTGTCTCCCCGCTTGAGCGCGACGATGCTCCAACCCAGCATGATGCGGGCGTCTTCCTTGGCGCGGCCTGCAGCATCTCCATACGCCGCCTCCGCCTCGTCCAACCGGCCCAACTGTTCCAGGGCGAAGCCGAGGTTATGCAGCGCAGCCGGCCGGGGAACGCCGGCCTCAGCCGCCTGACGAAGGGCCAGGGCGGCCTCGTCCCAACGCGCCTGCCGGATGGCGATCAAACCCAGAAACAACGGGGCGCGGCTGTCGGCGGGACGCAGCTCGATCACCCGCCTGAACTCCCGAAGCGCCTCCTCGAGCATGCCTGCCTTGTAGAAGGCAATGCCCAGATTCCGGTGCTCGTCCACCCGGGTATCGTTAACCTTGGGAGGCGCCGCCGTGGAGGTTCCTACCCGGTGGGCAAACCCGGCGGTGATCAGACCGAACAGCGCCTTGCCAACCTCGAATTCCACCAACCCGGATTCATCGATCACCTGCCGCACATCGCGGGTCCCGTCGATCAACGGGAGCAGACGCTGCTGCTCGGCTGAAAGCGTGGGTGCCGACTGGGCGATGTGGTGCTGGTCGACCGAGAAGATCAGATCGAAGGAGGGAATCTTCTTCTCGATCAGGCTCCACTCGTCGACCCGCCGGGCGCCTTCCAGCAGCAGGGCCTCGGGACTGATCCGAACCAGGAAGTCTTCCCGCTCCGGTTTGACGCCGGCCTCGAAGTTGAAGGTCCCCGAGGTCCAGGTGAACAGGTAGTACACCGCCTCTTCGATCTGGAGGCGCATGTAGTCCTCCAGCTCGGCCCGGGTCAGGGTGCCGAGCCCGACCAGGATCTCTCCCAGCTTGTGCTGCCGATCGTCGTCCTGAGCGTCGATCGCCTGCTGCAGCTGCTCGGCGCTGATCCGGCCTTTGCGAAGGAGGATATCGCCCAGTCGGTCTCGTCGATTGACGATGGAGGCGTACACGATCAGCCCCTCATCGAGGTAGATGGTGCCGAAGTTGTGCTGATCGGCAAGAGCCAGACAGCCGGTCCGCCGGCCCAGAAAGAGCAGCTGGATGACGTCCGGAAGACTGGCCTCCTTGAGGCTGCCTTTGATCGCCATCAGCGCCACTCCTCGACAATGCGATCACCGACATCGGGCCAGTCCCACACGATTTTCTCCCGGCTCTTGTTTCCGCCCGCAGCCGCCACCACACCACTGGAACGGCTTGAAGTCTTGCGAGGCGGCTTGGGTTGGGATCCCTCGAGCACCTCCCGGGCCAGCGTCACCGTGGGCGGGCCACCCTGCGCCTCAGCGGCATTGAGGATTCGCTGAAGCAGGCCGTGCACCGCCCTGATGGACTCCACTGGACGCGAGCCGACGTAGGCCGCCAGGTCGGGATCGACTGTGCCCACCTTGGCCTGGAGCGATCGCTCAACCACCTGTTGGCGAACCTCCCGTTCCGGAGCCGGCAAATCCACCACCAGCCCGCCCTCCAGCCTGGTCCGGAGACGGCCTTCCACCGCCTTCATCTCCGCGAGAGGCAGCGCGGAAGTGAAGACCATCTGTCGGCCGGATTCGATCAGGAAGTTGAAAAGCACGAAGAGCTCGTCCTGAGTTCGATCTTTCTCGGCGACAAGATGGACGTCGTCCAGCAGGAAGGCCGCCGCACCCCGATAGCGTGCCCGCCAGGCCGGCACGGCATCGCGATCGATGGCTTCGATCAGCTCTCCGGTGAATTCGTGGGCACTGAGGCAGGCCACCGGGCCTTTGACCCGGGGAGCCAGAGCATTCCCCAAGGCGTGCAGCAGGTGAGTCTTCCCGACGCCACTCGCTCCAACGATGACCAGAGGGTTGTAGCGGCTGGCGGGCTCTCCGGCTATCGCGCGCGCGGCCTGCAGCGCCATCCGATTGCCGGGGCTCTCGAACAAGTCGTCGAGCCGCCAGATGGGAAGCGGAGCCGGCGGTGGATGCGCGCCCTCACGAGCGCGCTGGGTTACCGCCTCCGCGCCGGCGATGTCCTCCGGATCGCGAAAGGCGCTGGAGCCAGCCAGGGATGGAGCCAGCTCCGAGGCCTCGGCATGGAGCGCCTGGAGCCGGTGCACGTCGGACTCGAACTGGCGGAGCACCTGCTCCGGATCCGTGGTCATCTCCTGCTGCAACAACGCCTCGAGCCGTGCGGTACTGAATCCTTCTCCTTCCCACCGGAGAATGGCCGCAGCCACCTTGGTGCGCCACGAATCGACCTGCTGGGCTACCGTGGCGGAGACCTCCGACAGGAAATCGCTGAACTCGTCGAGACCCTCCGCCCTGGGTTCCTTCTTTGGCTTCTCCGTCTTCTCCGCGTTTCGCGCCGTCTTGCCGGCCTTCTCCGGTTTCGCCTCAACCAGTTCTGCTCCCCCGGCCAGCGCCCGGGCCTGAGCCGGCTTGAGCGGAGTATCACTGACCGCCTGAAAGGCGACCAGCCGATTGAGGGCCCCCAGCAGCTCACGCACATTGTCTATGACCAGCGATCCTACCGCCTCGAGCACGCCCTCACCGAAGCTGGCGCGACGTTCTTCCGCCTTGCGCCGGAGAATGGCGACCCGGGTCTCATAATCCGGAGCCGCGATATCGATCACCAGCCCGCCGGCAAAGCGGCGAATGAGCCGTTCGTCCAGCGCCTCGATCTCGGCCGGAGGACGGTCGCTGGTGAGCACGATCTGACGATTGGTGGTCTGCAGCGCGTCACTCAGCCGGAGCAGCTCGGCCTGCATCTCCCGCCGGTGGGTCAGGAACTGCACATCGTCGACCAGCAGCAGATCGACATCACTGAAGCGCCGGCGATAGGCTTCACCCTGCCCTGCCGCCACCGCCGCATGGAAGGACTCAACGAACTCGTCCAAGGTGAGGTATTCGACCGTGAGGCGGGGATTGATGGCCCGGGCGGCGTGCCCGATTCCCATCAGGAGATGGGTCTTGCCCAACCCGGGACGGGCATAGATAAAGAGCGGGTTGTACACCGTTCCCGGAGATTCGGCCACGGCCTTTGACGCGGTGAACGCCAAGCGGTTGGCCGCACCCACGACCAGAGTATCGAACCGGTAGAGCGGGTTGAGCGTCGCGGTCACGCGACGGCGCTCCCCGCGGCAAGACGCTTCAGGACCTGCTCCGATATTCCTTTCAGAGTCTCGAACACACCGGTGCCGTGCAGGGCGTCGCCGCTGAAGCTCTGCACCGCCCGGAAATTCAGCGCGTCATCCATCTCCTCCTGAGTCAGTATCAGGTCGCGCGGAAGATCCTGCTTGTTGTACTGGAACACGATCGGGAGCTGGCGGATGTCCACACCCTGGGCCAGCAGGTTGTCCTGCAGGTTCTGCAGACTTTCCAGATTATCGTCGAAGCGCCGAGCCTGACTGTCGGCCACGAACACCACTCCGTCGGCGCCCTGCAGCACCAGCTTCCGGGTGGCGTTGTAGTAACTCTGGCCCGGCACCGTGTAGAGCTGGAACTTGGTGGTGAAACCGGAGATCGACCCTAACTCGAGGGGGAGGAAATCGAAGAACAGGGTCCGGTCGGTCTGGGTGGCCAGCGACACCATGCGGCCCCGGCGCGACTCAGGAACCCGGCCGTAGACGTACTGCAGGTTCGTCGTCTTGCCCGAACGGCCCGGGCCGTAGTAGACGATCTTGCAGGTTATCTCGCGGGCGGTGAAGTTGACCAGAGACATTCGCGCTACCGTCCAAAGAGTTCTTTGAGGCTTGTGTCCAGCTCACGCTCGAAGTTTTCCGGCAACGGCTGGTTCTCCGGCTGCTCCCGCGGCGCCGCCTGAACCAGTTCCTCGACCATCTGATCGAAAAAGAGCTGCACCAGTCCCACCGATGTCTCCGAACCGAATACCACCAGGCCAATCCACCGCCCCCGCGGCGTGCCGAAGGCGGAGAGCATACAGCTCTGGCGGTTTCCCCCGTGCACCAATGCGGCAAACCGGGACGTTCTCATCAATCGAGCGAGCTCCTCGGTCGAGGCCACGATGGCGGCTCCCAGCGCTGCTGCGGTCATCACCTCCACCGACCGGGAGAATCCGTGCTGGGCTACGACCTGTCCCGAGGTGGTCATCAGCAGGATGAGCCGGGCGGAGGATTCGGTGATGAACGTTTGCAGGGGCGCCGCCACCCAGGGCTCGAGCGCTCGCATCAGGCCAGGCGACCCACCGCATCCAGCATCTGAACCCGGGCGAGTCCCAGGTTTGCATCGGTGCCCGTGACCGCGACCAGCACCAGGTCGCTCCGGCCCGGAGCCGCCAGCACGGAGCCATTGTTGCCCCGGAGGTGCACGAATGTGGGCGCCGGCATGCCGGCCTGCTGGGTGGCACGATCCAGCCGCTGGACCAGACTGGCTGCCAGAGCGGCGATCGCCCGGCCATCGATGCCATCCATCAGCCTCTCGGCAACGACGAGTCCGTCAGTGCCCGAGATCAGCAGCGAGCCTTTGACCCCGGGCACCTGAGTCACCCGCTCCAAGGTGGCTTGGGTATCGGTCATGTGTGACTCTCCAGCCAGGCTCGCGCTTCGCGGGCGGCACGCTCGGCGATGAGCCCAAGCCGCGCCATCGGCAGCGAGGGGTCTCTCACCGTGAGCAGCATGGTGTCCGGCGTGGGTGCCACCAGAAACAGGTTTCCTTCGGGCGACTCCACCGCAATCGCCTGCCATCCGCCCAGGTTGAGCAAGCGGCTGGTTCGGGCGGCCTCCTTGGAGACTCCAGCGAGCTCAGCCGCTACCCGATCTCCGACATCCTCTTTGCCGGGACTGAACAGAGTCCCATTCAGCCGCAGGCCCTTACCATCCACCAGCATGATGCCGTGATCGGTCACGCCATTGGCCTGGCTGGTGCCATTCACGGCCTGAGCCGCAGCAGGTGGCGGAACCTCGAGCGAGACGGCCGCGGGTTCGGGCGCTGACGGACCCGGCCCGCCGGCCGGAGCCGCGCCGGCTCCCCTCACCCGCTCCATCGCCTGACCGATGGTGGGATCGTCGGGATCGATTTCGGCGGCGCGCCGGAGATGCTCCAGAGCCGCAGGAATGTCGCCAGCGCGGAAGTAGAGAAAGGCGATGCCCTTCAGGGCGCCGATTCGCATGGGATCAAACCGGAGCGCTTCGGCCCAGGCATCGAAGGCGCCCGCGAGATCGCCCTGATCGCCCAGGATCCTGCCGAGCAGATCGTGAGCATCAGCCAGCGCGGGATATCGGGTGAGGCCACCGCGCGCCACCTTGTAGGCGGCATCGAGCTGGCCCCGGCGGCGCAGCGCTTCACCCAGTTCCAGAAATGCCAGACTCGCCGGCTCATCCGCCAGTCGGGTCGTCAGGGTCTTGATGTCGTCACTCACGATAGCTCTCCAGCTCTTCCGCCAGGATTTCCGCTGCCTGTCTCAAGCGCTCTACCTCGGGAGATAGCGCTTCTTCCGCGGGGGTCCGCGTGCCCAGCCGCGACCAGCTCTTCCAGGTCTCCGCTGCGCCGCGAAATCGACCCAGCGCGGCCTGACACACGCCCATCAGCCGGCGTGCCTCCGGCATCAACGGATCCGCTCGAAGAACCTCCTGCACCGCCTGCGCGGCCTGTTCGAACTGTCCCTTGGCCAACGCTTCTCGCACGGGGAGCAGCGGCGTGTTGTGGTCCTTGCCATTGTGGCTCGCCCCCGCATCCAGTACCACGACTCCGGCTTCGGCCAAGGTGTAGATAGTGCGAGCCACGTCGAACTCGGATTTGCCCAGAAGGTCGGCCAGGCTTTGGAGGTCGCGCAGACCATCTACCGCCGCCAGCACCTCCCACTGAAACGGAAGCAGATCCAGCTTGCCCTTTGCCGCTGAATCCGGAGGCGGCAGCTTGGGCACCACCCGCAGGTGAGGCAATTTGTCTTCCATCCGGGACCACTCGTCCGAGCGACGGGCCGACTCCATCAGCAGCCCCTCGGTCGGAATCCGGATGGGGGACTCCACCAGAGCTTCCGACACGGCGGATTCCTCGAAGCGGAAATGTCCCTCGGACCAGCCCAGAAGATCGAGGATGGCTTCCTCGATCTGAGCCTTCAATTGGCGGTCGAGCTCCCGCCGGTTGATCGCGCCATTCCCCACCAGGATGTCTCCCAGGCGGCGCGAGTCTCCCTTTTCCTGCTGGGCAAGTGCCCGATCCAGATCTTTTGCCGAGATCTTGCCCAGCCGCACCAGCCGAGCCCCGAAGCGCTGCGGGTTCTTTCCCATGCTGGCCGCCACGACGCCGCCCCGATCGAACGTGACCGATGCCGATGTCTGGCGCAGCTCGGAGGTGACGCGCAGGACCCCGGTCTTCCGGCCCAGATCGAGCAGCTGAAAGACGTCCTGGATGTGGAATTCCTTCAGCGGACCTTCAAGCGCCATGTCTCAGCCTGCCCCGGCAAAAATGTGCTGGAGGTCGCGGGCAGACCGAGCCCGGCTTCGGGCTTCGGTGGCGAAAGGTCCATCCGGGTCCAGCTCGATCACCCGCTCCCATACCTGAACCGCCTGGTCGAACTGACGCTGCCGAGCGAAGCCGGTACCCTGGTGGTACAGCGCCGCCGGATGGTGAGGGTCGAACCGGAGCACCCGGGCAAAGGCCTCGAGGGCCTGGACTGTCCGCCCGTCCTCGAGCAAGGCCCGGCCCAGCGCGGTCAGCGCCTCCAGCTCATAAGGATCGGCTTCCAGGACCTGGACCAACACTGGAATGGCCGCCTGAGCCGATTCGGTGCGGCGAATCAGGTCGGCCAGCGCCAGTGCCGGCGGGGCGTAGGTGGGCAGCAGGTCGAGCGCCCGCTCGTAGGCGGCTCGGGCAGAGGTCCAGTGGTGCTGTTCCTCCTCCAGCGCGGCGAGCTCGCACCAGACTCGAACCAGAGAGGGATCCAGCTGAAGCGCCGACTGGAAGGCGGTGAGCGCATCGCTGCGATCGCCCAATCGGGCGGAGGCCTGGGCCTGGAGATGAAACAGGTCTGCCTGGCCCGGCGCGATCGCCTGGGCTTTCCGAACTATTTGGAGCGCGCCGGCGGCATCGCCGACGGCGAGCTTTACCCGGGCCGTGGTTCCCAGAACTGCCGCATCGGCCGGTGCTCGGGAGGCGAGCTCATCGGCCAAAGGAGCGGCTTCGGCACCACGGCCGAGTGAGAGCAGCGCCCTGATTTCGCCGAGCAGCGCGCCGGTGTGCGCTTTCGCCAGGGTCCGCGCCTCGCGGTAGCGCTCCAGCGCCTCGCCATAGAGACCACGGCGAGCGAAGATGTCGCCCAGAAGTACCGTGGTCGGCGCGGTAGGAGCGCCTCGGGCCATGGCGCGATTGAGCTCGCTCGAGGCCTGGTCGAGCAAACCCCGTGCGATGAGATCTCGGGCTACGTTCAGCGATTCTTCGGCGGGCCCAGCCCGGGGAGTTGGGGTGCTGGCCGGAGCAAGTTCCTCGAACAACCGATCCAGGACCGGTGACTCGAAGCTGAACTCGCCGGCCAGCGCTTCGCCGCTCACTTCGGCCACCAGCTCCGGTGCGATGGCGATGGTCGGGTCTTCGTACTGGAGATCGATGCTAAGCGCGAACTTCTGCGGCACGTAGAGCGGCTCCAGCTCGAGCGCACGCCGCGTCTCCCGCAGCGCACCGTCGTAGTCGCCCAGCTGACTGAGCACAAAGCTCAGATTGTAATGGGCCCCGGCGAAGTCGCTCTCCAGATCCACCGCTCGCCCAAAGGCGTTGCGGGCATCCTCGAAGCGTTTCATCTCCACCAGCACCAGTCCCACCCCATTCCACCCAATGGCGCTGGCCGGCTGCTCCGCCAGGGCGCGCTGGTACTCCTCGAGCGCGGACTTGTATTGCCTTCGCTGCACGAGCAGGAGAGCCAGGTTCAGCCGAGCCGTGAGCAGCGGGTGATCACCGGTGAGTGCCTTGCGGAACGCGTTAACGGCCTTGTCGTTCCCGGACTCACTGGCCCTGAGGACGCCGAGATTGTTCCAGGCCAGCTGGTAGGCGGCATCGACGGCGACCGCCTTCTCGTAGGAGGTAAGAGCCTCCTTGCGCTTACCCGATTGATGGAGGCAGACGCCCCGCTCGTTCCAGAGCTTGGGCGATTCCGCATACTCCTTTACCAGATCGTCGTAGAGCTTCAGCGCCGCAGAGAGGTCACGCCGCAGGATGTGAACCTCGGCCATGGCCTGGAGGTTGAGCCGGCGGTCCTCTCCAGCGTCGAGCGCGAGTTGGTACTCCCGCAACGAATCGTCGTAGTAGCCCTGTTGCCGCAGGGCCAACCCCAGGTTGTAGTGCGCCAAGAGCGAGCCGGCAACAGACTGGGGGGCTGGTGATCTCGGAGTGGCGGGGACACTCGGAGCCGAGGCGGCGGGGATCTCCTTTCCCGCTTTCTCGCTTCCCTGCTTCCCCACTGTCGCGCTGCCGAGCGCGAGATTCGCCTGGGCCCGTCCCAACATCGGGTTCAGCTCGATAGCGCGCTTCGTTGCCGCCCGGGCTGCGTCATGCTGGCCCAGCTCACCGTAGACAAAGGCGAGGAGATAGTGCGCCTCGGCATAGTCCGGATTGCTCGCTACCGCCTCTTTCAGTGCGACCAGGGCCAGCTCGGTGAGGCCACGGTTGTAGAGCACCTCGCCTCGATGGAACCGGACCACCGGATTCTCCGGCTCCTCGTCGCAGGCTCTCGCCAGCCAGTCACTCGCGGCATCGAGCCGGCCTCGCGCCTTTTCCGCCAGCCCGAGCTGGAGCATGGCAGGGACGTCGTCGGGGTGACTGGCCAGAAGTTCCTGGAACTCGATGATGGCGTCTTCGTAGCGGCCCAGCATGGCAAAGGCCCGGCCCAACTCCCAGCGCGGCTCCCGAGCCTTGGGCGCGCTTTGGACCCGCTGCTTCAGTTCTCCGATCTTGCGATCGTAGTGGCCGCTTTCCCGGTAGGCGATCTCCAGGTTGGTCTGTGCCACCTGCATCTTGGGGTCGAGCTCCAGCGCCCGGGCGAACTCCGCGATCGCCTCTTCAATCAGGCCTTTTTGGTAATACAGCACCCCGAGATTGTTGTGGGCGCCGGCATCGGAGGGATCGATCCGGGAGGCGAAGGATCGGAGAACGGTGAGATCGCGCTCCGAGAGCGCGGGAGCCGGCATGGCGCTACGGCAGGCGGATGGCGTCGAAAATCGCCCGCAGCGACGACATGTCGGGCAGCAGCAGGAAATGGCCCCCCAGCGTTTCCGAGGCTCCCTCCACTTTGAAGGTGGTCTCTACGCAAAATGCGTAGTCCCGCTCGTGCCCGAAATTGAGCTGGGCGGTGGTGAGAACGGCTCCGCTCAAATCGATGACCAGGCTGGGTACGGAGGGTATGAGCATCATGCCCATGAAATCGCTCAGGGCATTCAGGTAGGCGCTGGCGAGGATGTTCCCCGCTTCCTTGAGCCCGGACTGCTCCATCTCGTCCAGCACCTGTGTGGTGCCCACGGGCCGGCGAAAGAGGAAGTCGCATACCGTGTAGGCGGACCTCTCGGGAAAGAGCACCAGGGCGCGCCCCGTCAGGTCGCCCATCATGTGCATGAGCACCGCGGCCACCACGGCGTCGGGCGCGGTGACCAGGTCGCAGGCCTCCTCGAGCGGGCGAACAAACACCCGGGGCACGGTGATCATGATGGTGCGGTTGGTCATGCCGGAGAGCGCGGTCGCGGCGTGGCCGGCCCCGATATTGGCCACCTCGCGAATGGCGTCGAGCTGTGACTCCTTCAGGTCACGGACTTCCATGCGAGCCTCCTAGAGGAGCGCCGCTGCGTCCAGAATCAACGCAGGCGCACCATCGGCGAGAATAGTCGCGCCGCCCACAAATGACGGGAGCCCCCGGGGGGCGTCGAACGGCTCGACCACGATGTCTTGCTGCCCTACCAGTGCATCGACCACCAGCGCGGCGCGGCGCTCACCCACTTCCAGGATCACCGTAGGCCGCCGATTCGAGCGGGAGCCCGCCCGGGCCGCAATCAGGTCGCGCAAGTGAACGGTCGGTATCACCTGGTCCCGCACCACGAGCGCCTCGCGATCGCGCAATGCCGTTACCATGGCGCGATCAAAGTCTATCGTCTCGGCGACATAGGCCAGCGGGACGGCGTACCGTTCGCCACCCGCTTCGGTCAACAACGCCCGGACGATGGCCAGGGTGAGCGGAACACGAATCAGAAACGTGGTGCCCTGTCCCAACTCGCTGCGCACCTCGAGGGTCCCGCCCAGCGCCCGAACCCGGCTCATGGCGACGTCCACACCCACGCCCCGCCCGGAAACCCCGCTCACCTGCTGGGCGGTGCTGAAGCCGGGGCGCGCCAGCACCCGCACCAGGAGGTCGTCGGTCAGCGTATCGGTATCCGGCGCCATTCCA
>DATKJJ010000544.1:0-5023 GCA_035543695.1 Gemmatimonadales bacterium
GCCCGACCGCCCTACTTTCCTTTTGGCATCAGCGTCAACGTGGGCTGGGGGTCGGGCTGGATCAGCTTCACCGATTTCACCTTGCTGCCATCCATGGTGTAGTCGAGGAAGAAGCCGGCCGGAGTGTCCCCGCCACTGAGCCGGAACCGGGTGGCACTGACCGGCACCAGAGTGTATGGCGGTTGTCCCGGCACGGTCAGCTTGAGCTGCCCTCCCACGACCTGCACCTCAGCTGTGACGGGAATGCCCGAGGCAGCAAACGCGCCGGTGTACTTGGGCAGATCGCTCTGGGCCAGCTGCACCGCCGGCATGGTGTCGACCACATCGGGCTTGCGCTTGAACTCGGCGACATCCTCCATCTTCATCTCGTCCACCTTGCTGTCGGCATCGAGATCGAAGGTGACGAAGCCCTTCCCCTGGCTCTTCTCCCGCCAGATCGCGCGGAAGGTGTCGTGCTGCCAGTGCTCCAGGTCGCCCACCATGGTGCCGTAGCGCAGCACCAGCTTTCCACCATCTTGCCGCACCGACGCCTGGCCGTACATGCTGTCGGCATAGGTGCCGGCATATTTATCCAGTGGCAAGGAGGGCGAGGTCCCCTTCACTCTCCCAGCCTCGCGCTTCTTCTCCTCCGCCTTGCCCTGGGCCACCAGCTCCTCGAATCCCTTGTGCAGCTGGGCGCTCCAATCCTTGGGCGGATTCTTCAGGAAGGCATCGAACACCCGGTACATCAGGGCGTAGGTGAGAAAGTTGCCGCCCAGGTTGGTCAGGATGACCAGGCCGGTCTTCTCCTCCGGCATCAGTCCCACCAGCGCATGCATGCCATCGATGTTGCCGCCGTGCTGCACGATCTTCCGGCCGTGATAGTCATGGAGGATCCAGCCCATGCCGTAGGAGCCGAAGTGCGCGTCCTGCATCATCAGCTTCCAGGGGCCTTCCAGCGGCATGATGGTCTGCGGCGTGTGCATCTCATCGAACGCGCCCGCGCTCAGCAGAGGCTTGCCGCTGACCTTGCCCCGGGCCAGCTGGAAGCGGACCCACTGCGCCATGTCGAGTGCATTGGAGTTGATCGAGCCCGCCGGAGCGATGTTGTCGATGTTGTGATAGGGGATGATTCGAACCGTGTCCTCGATCTCCTCATGCGGAGTGGCGACGTCGGGCAGACGCTCGAGATCCTTGGTGCTGGTGTTGCTGGAGGTCATGCCGAGGGGCTGGAAGATCCGCTCGCGGATCACCTGGTCCCAGGATCTGTTGTTCACCCGGGCGGCCAGCTGACCGGCGGCGAGATACATGATGTTCTGATAGCCGAAGTGGGAGCGCATGCTCCAGCTGGGCTTGAGGTAGCGGACATGGTAGAGAATGCTGTCGCGGGGGAGATCCTGGGCGGCGTACCACAACATGTCGCCCCGGGCGAGCCCGCTCCGATGGCTCAAGAGATCGCGAACGGTGATCTCCCGGGTGACGTAGGGGTCGTAGAGCTGAAATCCCGGCAGGTACTTGGTGGCCGGATCGTCCCACTTGACCTTGCCCTGGTCCACCAGCATTGCCACCGCCAGCGAGGTAAAGGCCTTGGAGGAAGACCCGATGGCGAACAGCGTGCGCTCGTCCACCCGGTCGGGCTTGCCCAGCGTCCGCACGCCGTAACCTTTGGCCAGGATCACCGAATCGTTCCGCACGATCGCCAGCGCCAGCCCGGGAATTTTCCAGTCGGCCATGCTCTTGGTGACGTAGTCATCGAGACCCTGCAGCGGCTTGGACTGGGCCACGGCGGCGGTGGGCGCGACGACGGCGAGGATGACAAGAAGACGGGAGAAGGTTCTCATGGTCCGCTCCGGAACAGATCGGCGCTCTTGCGTGGGCGGCGAAGGGGGGTCATTGTTGGGGTCAATGTATACAATTCTGAATCCACTGGCCAGGGACCGCAAGCCGTGCGCGTAGAGCGGCTCACGCTGCGCGAGCTGCTGCTGCCGCTCAAGGAGCCGTTCCGGATCTCGTCGGGAACCCAGACCAGCCGGCGGATTCTGCTGCTGGAGCTGGAGGACGCCGAGGGCACTACGGTCTGGTCCGAGTGCGTGGCGCCGGAGGAGCCGAACTACAACGGGGAGACCATCGACACCGCCCGGATCGCCCTCGAGCACTGGGTGGCGCCCCGGGTGCTGGGCCGCTCGTTCGCTAGTCCGGCGGAGCTGTTCCCCGCCCTGCAGCACAACTTCCGGGGACACCTGATGGCCAAGGCGGCGGTGGAAATGGGCATGTGGGCACTGGCGGCCGAGCAGCAGGGCGCCTCGCTCGCCCGCCTGTTGGGCGGCACCCGGAGCGAGGTGGAGGTAGGAATTTCGCTCGGCATACAGGCGTCGCCCGGCGCGCTGGTCGAGCGGTCCCGGCGCGCGCTGGAGGAGGGATACCGCAAGGTGAAGCTCAAGATCGAGCCCGGCGCCGATGTCGAGTACGTCAAAGCGGTACGCGCCGAGTTGGGACCCAAGGCCCCGCTGATGGCTGACGCGAACAACGCCTATTCCCTGGAGAATGCCGAACCGCTGCTCCGGCTGGACCAGTTGGACCTGATCATGATCGAGCAGCCGCTCGCCTGGGACGACCTGCGGCAGCACGCCGAGCTGCAGCGCCGGCTCCGGACCCCGATCTGCCTGGACGAGTCGATCACGTCGCTGGAGCGGGCCCGGGAGATGGTGGAGCTGGGGAGCGGGCGGGTGATCAACATCAAGCCGGGACGGGTGGGCGGCTTCACCGCCTCGATCGCCATCCACGATTTCTGTGCCGCGCAGGGGATCCCGGTCTGGTGCGGGGGGATGCTGGAGAGCGGTGTGGGCCGGGCCTACAACGTCGCACTGGCCTCGCTCCCCAACTTCACCAAGCCGGGCGACATCTCGCCCAGCTCGCGCTACTGGGAGCGGGACGTGGTCTCGCCCGAATGGACCATGCACGGCGGCATGATGGCGGTACCGGCGGGAACAGGCATCGGAGTGGAAGTGGATCGGGAGAGGATCGAGAAGCTGACGGTGTGGCAGAAGCGGTTGGGAGGAGGGAAAGCGGGGACGTCCGCGGTGAAGAGGGGAAGTGGGAAGGCTGGGAGGTCGTCATGAGTGAGCACAAGGAGCTGCCGCGGCTGCTGGGGTTTCGCCAGCTGATCGCGATCACCATCGGCACGGTGATCGGGTCCGGGATCTTTATCGTCCCCGGCGCGGTGATGCGGCAGACCGGCGGCTCCGTGCCGCTCTCGCTTCTGGTGTGGGTGGCCGGAGGGGTGCTCTCGCTCCTCGGGGCTCTCACCTACGCCGAGATGGGGGCGATGAAGCCGGAGGCGGGCGGGATCTACATCTATATCCGCGATGGGTTCGGTCCCTTCCCCGCCTTCCTCTTCGGCTGGACCATGTTCTTCATCACCGGCAGCGGCACCAGCGCCACGCTCGCGGTGGCATTCACCGCGTACCTGGGACAGCTGGTGCCGTTGACTCCACTCACCAGCCGGCTGGCCGCGGTGGCGATGCTTGCCGTGGTCATGGTGCTGAACGTACGGGGGACGCGGCAGAGCGCCGGATTCCAGAGCTGGGCCACCTGGCTCAAGGTGGGCGGCATCGTGGTCCTGAGCTCGCTCTTTCTGCTCCGCGGCCACGGGCTGGGCGGTGCGGAGCTTCAACCGGTGACGCCGGTGCCAGGCGGATCGCTCCTGGCCGGATTCGGCTTGGCGATGATCGCGACGCTCTGGGCTTACGAAGGCTGGCAGTTCGTGACCTACTCGGCCGGTGAAGTGAAGAACCCTCAGCGCACCTTTCCTCGCGCGATCATCGCCGGCACCGCCGCTCTGGTGGCGATCTATCTGTTCGCCTGCATCGGCTACATCGCGGCGCTGGGCCCTGCCGGGGTCGCGGGCTCAGACCGGGTGGCCGCGGAGGCCACCTCCACACTGTTCGGACCGGCCACGGGGAAGCTGATCGCGGTCATGATCCTGATCTCTATCGTGAGCGCGACCAACGGAACAGTGCTCACCCTCCCCCGCGCGTTCTTCGCCATGGCGCGGGACGGGATTTTCTTCCGCGGGCTGGCG
This sequence comes from Gemmatimonadales bacterium, assembly GCA_035543695.1. Lineage (GTDB taxonomy): Bacteria > Gemmatimonadota > Gemmatimonadetes > Gemmatimonadales > GWC2-71-9 > CAVVWJ01. Next base: position 4,061 of record DATKJJ010000544.1, read on the forward strand.
GAGATTCACCCCCGCTACGGCACGCCGGCGGTGGCGATCGTAACCTGCTCCATCTGGTCAATGGTCCTGGCCGTGAGCGGCACCTTCGAGCAGCTCTTCACCTACGTGATCTTCGTGGGCTGGATCTTCTACGGCGTGGGCGCGCTCAGCATCTTCCGATACCGCCGCCTGGAGCCGAACACGCCCAGGCCCTTCCGGGTGCCGGGCTACCCGGTGACGCCGATCCTCTTCGTCGCCTCGGCCGCAGCCATCGTGCTGAACACCATCGTGTCGCAGCCGGGACGAGCCGTCGTAGGGCTCGGCGTGCTGCTGCTGGGCTCGCCGGCGTATCTGATCTGGCGCCGGCGTGGGGTCACTCCCGTCGGCCACGGCGAGTGGCGGAACGGCCGGGGCACCCCGTGACCGGTGAGGGAATCGTGATTCGCCGGGTGGAGACTCAGGCTGAATACGAAGAGTGCGTCCGGATCCAGGACGAGACCTGGGGCGCCGGCTTCAGCGAGCGAGTTCCCTCCGCGATTCTCAAGGTGGCGCAATACCTCGGCGGCGTCACCGCGGCGGCTTTCGACAGCGAGGGAGCCGACGCAAGAATCCTGGGATTCGTCTTCGGAATGACCGGCGTGCGCGACGGCCAGCTGGTACACTGGTCGGACATGCTCGCAGTGCGACCCGAGGCGCGGGACCACGGGATCGGCCGCCGGCTCAAGCTGTACCAGCGCTCGCTGGTGGCCGAGCTGGGCGTGACCCAGATTCTCTGGACCTTCGATCCCCTGGTCTCCCGGAACGCGCATCTGAACCTCAACGCGTTGGGCGCCCGGGTCACCGATTATGTGCCGGACATGTACGGCGCTGACACCGGAAGCGCGTTGCATCAGGGGATCGGGACCGACAGGTTCGTGGTGGCGTGGGAGGTAGGCGGGGCAGCGGGGCAGATGGGCGGCGGGGACGTCAGCGGGGCAGCGGGGC
>DATKJJ010000545.1:0-4441 GCA_035543695.1 Gemmatimonadales bacterium
TACGATCAATGGAGTCGCCACCTTCCGGAACCTGACCATCAACAAGTCGGGCGGCTACCGGCTGATCGCCACGCTGGACGGCTTCGGCCAGAACAACACGGCGGGATATGAGTTCACCACCGTGACGTCCAACGGCTTCAATCTGAAACAGACCAAGTAGTCGGCAGCAGCGGATGAAGAAGAGAGGGCCGGTACCCAAAGGTGCCGGCCCTCTCTTCATATCCCCCAATCATCCCGAGCAGCGCTCGGTGTCAGGGGCTGGATGTGCCCATGAGCTCGAGCAGGATGGCGCGCTCGGCATGAAGTCGGTTCTCCGCCTGCTCGACCACCACGGCATTGGCGCTCTCCACCACCTTGTCGTCGATCTCCACATCTCTCAAATAGGGAAAGGCGTGCATCACGATCCCCTTGCCACCCCGGGTGGAGCGAAGCCGCGATGGGGTGAGCCGCCAATCTCGCAGGCCTGAGCGCGTCTCCTGCTCCTGCTCCGTTTCTCCGAACAGCTTGACCGAGCCCCATGACGCCACGTAGACCGCGTCGGCGCCGACCAGCGCGTCGTCCGGATCATCGCTGATGTGAACGAATTCGCCGCCCATCTCCTGTGCTGTCTTGCGGATGAGGGCGGTATCTTCGGGATCGAGCTCGTAACCTTCCGGTCTCGCGATCACGATCTCCATGCCGAGACCGGCTGCCGCCAGTGCTGCACTGACCGGCACCGCTGTAGGGAGCGCTCGAGGGTGCCAAGCCCAGGTAAGCACGAACCGTTTTCCCTCCACCCCGCCAAACTGCTCCTGGAGGGTCAGGCTGTCGCCCAGCGCCTGGCAGGGATCTCTCCGGGCGGAACCGACGTTGATCACCGGCTTGGGACAGTGGCGGGCAAACGTGGTGAGCAGAGAGTCCTCCCGAGCGGCAGCCCAGCTTCCAGCCGTTTCGTAGGCGCGCACGGCAACGGCGTCGGTCATCCGTCCCAGCACCCGGGCGGTATCGACGATGTGTGGCTCGGCCTCGGCCTCCACGGCCTGCCCGCCGTGAAGCGACATCGCCGTTTTCAGACTGAGCCTGATGTGGGGGTCAGGGCTGAGGAAGACCAGGCCCAGGGTCCTCCGCTCCAGGCCACCGGAGAGCTCGCCCCGTTTGATTCGTCGGGCGAGCTTCAGCACCGCCTCGACGTCCGTGGGAGACCAATCCTCGAGGGCCAGAAGATCACGCTTGGTCACGGAACCTTCGGAGAGCTCAGACCGGGCTGGAGACAATAAGGGGAGTAGCCGCCGGAAGAGTGAGGACCGCGACGCGCGAGCGTCGTCCGCCCGAGGTCAGAGTCCTCACTGCTCCAGGACCAGTTACAATCAGGTTTGCGACTGGTTGCCCGCTGCGGTCGTTTCGACGTCGGCGGGGCCTCCATTGCTGGTATCAAGATCGTGGACGTACAACGCGGCACCAAAGCCGGTGCCGGACTCACTTACTACCCCTAGCGCCAGGTTCAAGGCCTCGGTCAGCGTGGGCGAGAAGGCGAACTCGAGCGCGGATGGCGCCGGTTGGCCGTCTCTCGTCTCCGGGAGGTAGGCAGTAAGAAAGCGATCGACGATGACAGGATGAACTTCTCGGTTTGAAGGATGGGGCAGGCCGTGGCGACGTTCGATCTCAAACAGGAGGCGCTCTGCCACGAAAAGGCGCTCCTGTTCAATCGCTGCAGGAAGCATCACATAGTTCCTCACGGGAGTTACCGGCGCCCTAGGCGTACGGCCCGGCAAGTGGTGGGATCGGGCGACGCCCAGACGCCCATCGGACCTTCATAGCTTAACTCGCCAGGGTGACCGCCGCCATCCACCGCTCGCCCACCTCGAGGTCCTCCCGGGTCAGATTATGGCCGCCCAGGGTCCAGTGCAGGGTAACCTCAGCCCCGGCCTGGGTGAGGAGGTCGGCGAGTGCCCGGCTTTGATCCGGCCGCACGACCGGGTCGCGGCGCCCGGCCGCGATGAGAACCCGCACCTGCGACAGTTGCGGCAGCGGCTCCGGCACCAGCGGCACCATCGGACGGAGCAGAAACCCGCCGCTCACACTGCCGGGATGGAGCAGCAGCAGTGCGGCGGCAATGTTGGCCCCATTGGAGAAACCCACCGCAATGGGAGGAACGTCGCCGAGCTGATAGTGAGTGCGAGCCTGACTGATGAACCGCGCCAGCTGCCCCGCCCGGAACTTGATGTCTTCGACGTCGAAGATTCCCTCGGCGTAACGCCGAAAGAACCGGGGCATCCCGTCCTCCAGAACCTGCCCTCGCGGGCTCAGGAGCGGAGACCCCGGCGCCAGAGCCTGGCCCAGCGAAAGCAGGTCGTCCTCGTTGCCCCCAGTGCCGTGCAGTAGGAGCAGAGGCATGGCCCCGGGGCGCTGCCCAGCTACGAATCGGTGCGCGAAATCGAACTCCGGGGCCGTCAACTTCCCTGCCCCGCGGGAGCATGGGGCAGACGGAGCGGCGGCAGCGCGCGCTCGATCTGCTCCCGGTACGCTTGGTATATCGGAGGCAACCTCAACTGCGAGCCGAGCTCGGCCGGAGCCTCATCGATGGTGAATCCGGGCCCATCGGTGGCAATCTCGAAGAGAACCCCACCCGGCTCTCGGAAATACACCGAGTGGAAGTACTGCCGGTCCACCACCGGGGTAATGCCGAGACCCCGGGCTTCGATCGCCGAGCGTTGCTCCAGCTGATCTGCTTCACTGGCCGCTCGAAATGCCATGTGGTGAACCGTGCCCACTCCCCCGGCGCCACGCCAGAAACCGGATGCGCGTCTGAGGTTGACCACCAATCCCGATCCGTTGGCGTCGGCCTGAAAACGTAGCAGCCCTTTGTCCTCGCCATTGGGTTGAAAGCCCAACATCTCGGTTAGGAGATCTCCGGTGCCCTGGTCACCGTCTTCCCAGATGGTTGCCCCATGCAGGCCCCGGACGGCGTGCTCGGGACTGATGGGGCCTTCGTTCCAGGGCTGCTCGCTGGTGGACGCGTCACTCGCAACCAGCTCCAGCAGGAGACCGTCGGGATCGGTGAGACTCAGAACCTGGTCGTCGAAGCGGCGGCTGGGCCCCTCGTACGTGATACCCTGAGACAGAAGTCGCTCGATCCAGAAGCCCAGTGACCCCGCCGGTATCGTCAGCGCCACCGTGGCAATCTGGCCGCCGCCCTGCCGGCCGCGGTGCGCGCCAGGCCAGGGGAAAAAGGTGAGCAGAGAGCCGGGGCGTCCGATCTCGTCGCCGTAGTAGAAGTGATAGCTCCCTGGATCGTCGAAGTTCACCGTGAGCTTCACCAGCCGGAGTCCCAGAACCCCAGCGTAGAAGTCCAGATTTCGCTGTGGATCGCCGGCAATGGCGGTGATGTGATGGATCGGCACAGTAAAGAGTCCTCTCGCTGAATGCTGGCGGTCGGCAAAGTCGCTATCATCACGCCATGCCGGAAGCTACACCCACGGAATCGAAGACGTCGAGCGCCGCATCATCAGGCGGCTACGCCCCCACCCTGGGACTGTTCTCGGCCACCATGATGGTGGTCGGCGGGATCATTGGATCCGGAATTTTCCTCAACCCCGCCATCGTTGCGGCCCGGGTCGGGAGCACCGGGTTGACGCTGTTGGTGTGGATCCTGGGTGGTGTTGTCGCCCTCATCGGAGCACTGGTCTATGCGGAGCTGGGAGCTTGGCGGCCGGTAGCCGGCGGAGGATACGTCTATCTGCGCGACGGGTATGGTCCACTGCCCGCCTTTCTTTATGCCTGGACTCTGCTGCTGGTGATCGCCACAGGGGCAATCGCTGCTGTGGCCGTGACCTTTGCCAACTACGCGGCGGCTTTGCTGGGCTGGAGTGCCGAAGCGAGAGTACCTCTGGCCGTGGCGGCCATCATTACGCTGTCGGCAGTGAATTACGTAGGAGTCAGGCCTGGCGCCCTCACCCAGAACGTGCTCACCGTACTCAAGCTCGCGGCGTTGGTGTTGTTGATCGTCGCGGGTCTCACGGCTGCCCCTGCGAGCGGAGGCGCAGAGCTGGAACCGCTAAAGCCGCAAAATACCGCACTGATGCTGGGAGCAGCCCTGGTTCCGGTGTTGTTCGCGTTTGGCGGCTGGCAACAGACCAACTTCATCGCCGAAGAGCTGATCGAGCCAGAACGGAATCTGCCACGGGCCCTGATCGCCGGCGTGAGCATCGTGGTCGCAGTGTACCTGATGGCAAACCTGGCCTATCTCCGAACTCTCGGCATCGCCGGTCTCGCGCAGAGTAGCGCGCCGGCGGCCGACGCCATGACCGCGAGGTTCGGGTCGGTCGGCGGCACCATCATCGCCGCCGGCATCGCCATCTCCAGCTTCGGCTTTCTGAACCTGGTCATTCTGGTGTCGCCCCGAGTCTACCGGACTATGGCGAGCGACGGCCTCTTCTTTCCCAGCCTGGCACGTCTCCATCCC
>DATKJJ010000546.1:0-11157 GCA_035543695.1 Gemmatimonadales bacterium
TTCCTGCGCGTAGACCGTCTGATAGCGGACCTCATCTTCCTGATCCGCAACCCGCTCGATATATGGGGGAAGCGGTAACCGTCCGTAGCGCGTCATGGCTTCCTCGGCAGACAGTCCCAGAAAGCGCACCAGCCGGTTTCCGTCGGCGAGGACTTCCACCGTCTCTATCACTGCGTCCTGCCCGAGTTGCACCCGTTTGCCTGGCCGGAGGGCAGCCCCCGGTTTTCCCATCGCGATCCAGGTACCTGCCGGTCCCGGCTGAATCAGCAGTATTTCCGCTGGTGCGCCGGACGGGCGCGTGCCCAGCAGCCGAGCGTGCCGCACCCGAGTGGTATTGAGCACGAGCAGATCGCCGGGGGAGATCAGTCGGGGGAGATCGGCAAACTGTGCGTCCTCGAGCCCACTCTCGTTGCCGGCGGTGCGTCGCACGACCAGAAGCCGACTTCCACCCCGGTCGGACGATGGTTTCTGGGCGATCAGGTCGGTCGGAAGGTGGTAATCGAAATCGGAGGTCTGGAGCCGCTCAGCCGTCAAAGATGGTCGCTTGCACTGCGGGGGGCTTGAGCCCGAACCGGCGATAGGCCAGCGCGGTTGCGCACCGGCCGCGAGGGGTGCGCTCGAGAAAGCCCTGCTGAATCAGATAGGGCTCGTAGACGTCCTGCAGGGTACCGGCGTCTTCGCCCACGGCCACCGCCACGGTCCCCAATCCCACAGGGCCCCCGCCGAATTTCTCGATGATGGTGCTGAGAATGCGGGCGTCCATGTCATCCAGCCCGAACTCATCCACGTTGAGCCGTGCGAGGGCCGAAGCGGCAACATCTGAAGTTATGCTGCCATCGGCTTTGACCTCAGCGTAGTCCCTTACCCGGCGGAGCAGCCGGTTGGCGACACGCGGGGTTCCCCGGCTTCGGCGGGCGATCTCATCGGCCCCCGCCGGATCGATCGGCACGCCCAGAATCGCGGCCGAGCGGGTGACGATCTGGCGGAGCTCTTCTGGGGGGTAGAAGCTCAGCCGCTCGACGATCCCGAAGCGGGCTCGCATGGGCGGGGTCAGCAAGCCGAAGCGAGTGGTGGCCCCAATCAGGGTGAATTTCTCCAGCGTCATGGGAATAGTCTGCGCGTGGGGACCCTCGGCAATCCGGACGTCGATCCGGAAATCCTCCATGGCGGCGTAGAGAAACTCTTCGAGCGCCGGCCGGAGACGGTGAATCTCGTCGATGAACAGCATGTCTCCGGCGGTGAGCGACGTGAGCAGACCAACCAAATCGCCTGGCTTTTCAAGGACGGGGCCGGAGGTGGTCCGAAGTTGCACGCCCATCTCCCGGGCCAGCAACATCGCCAGGGTGGTCTTTCCCAGGCCGGGAGGCCCGAAGAACAGGATATGATCGAGGGTTTCCCGTCGCTTCTTCGCGGCGTCGATGGCAATCTGGAGCGATGCCTTCACCTGGCTCTGACCCACAAACTCATCCAGCCGTGAGGGCCTCAGCGCTGCGTCAGCGCTGCTCTCCTCGGGTATCGCCTCGGGGGTGGTGATCTGGAGTCTCGTCATGGCAAAGAAACGTAAGCGGTAAGCGCTGAGCGGTAAGCGGGGCTGGAACCGCTAACCCTCAGTCCTCCAAGCGCGCCCGCCAACGAACTGGACGGCTGTCGAGCTCCACCACGTGTTCGGTGTGACAGGTGACGCATCGATCTGCGGTCTGGGTTGTACGGAACGGAACCAGCTTCCGATTGGTAGCACCGCAGCGGGTGCAGATCCATTCGGCCGTCGTGGCCGGAGTCACCATGGGCTATACGGCTCCACGAGAAGGAGTGAGTTGCTGCAGTGCCCGACGGATGAGCTGAGGCGTTTCCCGGGGCGTCCCTTCGGCCAGCGCGGTGCGCACGGCGTCATCGGCCGCCGCCGTGCCGTAGCCGAGCCCCACCAGTGCCCGCACCGCATCCTCCGAACCTTCAACCCGGGGGAGCTTGGCCTCCACCACCACATCGCTGAATCGATCCTGGAGCTCGAGCGCCAACCGTTCCGCCTTCTTCCGGCCGATGCCGCTCACCGAGCTGAGTGTGGACAGGTCCCGGGCCTGAATGCTCCGAACCGTGCGTTCGGGACCGAGCGCCGACAGGAGGGCCAGGGCAAGCTTGGGCCCGAAGCCGCTGGCACTCAAAAGGTGGCGGAACACCAGCCGCTCCACGGAGGTGTCGAACCCGTACAGCGACCAACCGTCTTCCTTCACCACCAGTTCGGTGAAGAGGCTCACCCGGGCGCCCCGGGATGGCAGGCGCTGGGCCACACCGGCCGGGACGCTCACGGCATAACCGACACCACCATCGGTTTGAACCACGAGCGATTCGCCATCGCGCTCAGCCACGACTCCGGTCAACGTGGCGATCATGGGTGGCTCGCTCCGTGTTGGGCGAACACGGCACGGCGGGTGGCGATCATCAGGTGGGTAAGAGCCACGGCGACAGCATCGGCAGCATCTTCCGGCGATGGAGGGGCGCTGAGCCGGAGGAGCTGGGCCACCATGTAGCCCACCTGAGGCTTCAGGGCGGCGCCCCGTCCTACAATGGCTTTCTTGACCGAGGCCGGAGAGTACTCCGCAAGATCCACCCCGGCGAGCTCGCCGGCCAGCAGGATTACTCCCCGCGCGTGACTCAACACTACCGCGGTGCGAACGTTGCGCCCGTAAAAGGCGCTTTCGACAGCCAATGCTCCAGGAGTGTGGCGGTTGAGCAGCTCACTGACGCCCTCATAGAGCACGCGAAGGCGGACTGGAAGCGGGGCCCGAGATGGGGCGGTCAGGGTCCCGCATTCGACCAGCACGGGATGCCGGCTCGACCCGTCTTCGACCACCCCATACCCCATCACCGCGGTTCCCGGATCGATGCCGAGCACCCTCACCGGGGTGCCCTCAGGCTTCCGCCTCGGCCAGCTGAGCTGCGTCGATATCGAAGTTGGAGAAAACCTTGGAGACGTCATCCAGCTCTTCGAGCACGTCCATGAGCCGTACAATGCGCTCGGCGTCGGCACCTTCCACCCGCACCGTGTTGCGGGGGACCATTGCGAGCTCGGCCGAATCCATGGTGAACCCGCGGCTCCGTAGCGCATCCTGGACCGCGTGGAGCTGTGAGGGAGTGGTGGTGACGATGTACTGGTCGCCTTCGCGGACGAAGTCTTCAGCGCCACTCTCCAGCGCCGCCTCGAGGGCACCGTCTTCGTCGTGGCGCGCGGCGTCGAGATAGATCTGACCCTTGCGGTCGAACATCCAGGCCACCGAATTGGAGGCACCCAGATTTCCACCGTTCCGGCTGAAGGCGTGACGGATTTCCGCCACGGTTCGGTTGGGATTGTCGGTAGTAGCTTCAATAAAAATGGCCGCTCCTCCCGGGCCATATCCTTCGTAGGTCAGCTCTTCGTAAACGCTCCCCTCCAGCTCGCCGGTGCCTTTCTTGATGGCGCGGTCGATGTTTTCCCCCGGCATGTTGACCGCCTTGGCCGCATCGATCGCTGTCCGCAGGCGAGGGTTCCCCCCCGGGTCGCCGCCGCCGCTCCGGGCTGCCACGGTGATCTCCCGGATCACCTTGGTCCAGGACGAAGCTCGCTTGGCGTCGGTGATCGCCTTTTTTCTTTTGATCTGCTTCCACTTGCTATGGCCGGCCATGAGCCGAACTCCTTCGAAACCACGGATGGGAGGTTGCGGAAAGCGGTGCGGCTGGGGAAACATAAGCGGCGCACCCGCTTGCGGCAACGAATTCACTCCGCTAGTGTCACCCCTCTATGCTCAAAACCCGACTTCTCATTTCGGTCCTCTGCGTAGCGCTGCTGGCCTGCGAGTCCGAGTCACGCAAACCAAAGCCTCCTGCCTTCCAGGACGCGTTCTCCACCCTTCCGCTTCCGCCCAATCCGGAGCTGATCTCTCAGGTTGGCGGGGCCGACGCCCTCCAGCTGACGATTCACACGCCGGCTGATGAGAGGGTGGTCACCAACTACTATCGGAAGCTGCTCACTCAAGGAAAGTGGCGGCTGGTCAGCGACATGAAGGGGAAGGACGGGGTGACCGCGCTGTACGCGGAGCACGATGGCCCACCGCTGTGGGTGAGGATCTGGCGGGCTAACGACCGTTCGGGCACGATGGTTCAGCTGACCGGTGCCGCTCTGGAGAAGGACTCGACCGCGGGGCAGCAAAAAGCGGATAGCGCCGGCAACAAGAAGCCACGAAGCTAGGCGTCCCTGGGGAAATCAATCAGGGTCGAGCATGTCAACGAACCGCAGACAGCGCGGATAGAAGTACAGATCCACAAACCCCGTCGGCCCATTGCGGTTCTTGCCGACGATGAGCTCCGCCGCACCCTCCACGCCCTGACCTGGGCGGTACATCTCTTCCCGATAGATCATCAGCACGACATCGGCGTTCTGCTTGACTGCACCGAAGCCGCCCAAGTCGTCCAGGGTAGGGCGGGGGTCGGGACGGCCGGCCCGATGTCCCGGGAGCTGAGCCGTGACCAGTACTGCCAGATCCCATTCCACTGCGAGTGCCTTCAAGGCTCGAACCGCGAGCGCCACCCGTTCCTGAAGCCGGCCGGCCGATCGGGGCGGGGTGGTGAGCTGAAGTGAATCCACGATCAGCAGACGGCGTCGCGGGACGATATCGACGGCCAACCGCACTTCATCGAAGCTGGAGCCAAGCAGCGGCCGTACCAGAAGCGGAGCGTTCCGCAGCCGCAGTGCAGCAGCCCCGACCGCCGCCCGGGCCGAATCATCCAGGCGCCCCTGCCGTAAGTCATCGATGCTGCTGCGGCCCTGGATTGCCAGAGCCCGCTCGAGCACGCGATCGGGACTCATCTCACCCGACAGGTACAACGTGGGTATCTGCGCGGCCGCGGCCCGGATCCCGATTTCCAGAGCCAGCGCCGACTTTCCGCTGCCGACATCGCCGGCCAGGACGATGAGGTCCTTCTGTCGCAGTCCCCCAGCCAGAACCTTATCGAGGGAAGGAAAGCCGGTGGGGACAGTGTCGGCTGCGAGGCTCTGGCTCGAATGTTGATCGATCTGGCTTACCAGCTCTTCCAACATCGAATCTGAGCCGCGGCCGACGCGTTTGGAGGGACGGGGCATGATTAAGTGTTGCCTCTGATCTGCTGTTTGGCCTGACGCACGGCCAGGGTAAGGGCCTCTGCGGCCTCGCTGCCCTCCGTCTCCCGCGCCGGCGCAACCAGCTGGCTGAGGATCTGGGGAATAGTTTCCGGTCGGAGATCCCGGAGCTGGCCTACCGCTGCCGCCAGTGCACGCCGCAGGGGCGAGGGCATCGCCAAGCTCGACAGTCTTCGTTCCAGAGCCTGAACCCGGCGGCGTTGGGCCCGTTCCTGGGACGCCCCATCCACCAGGACATCCTGGGCCACCCTGAGGGTGAGCCACAGGGCAAACAGGCCGCCCCGCTTAGGGCCGCGGCCCGTTTGGGTCAGCAGCGAAAGCAACGCCATAGTTGCCGGGTCCCAACCCGTTACAACACGGTCCGGCATAGCGCCTCGTGCACCAGCTCCGGGGTGATGTCCCGCAGACAACGATGATGGCCCAGAGGACAGCGGGGGCCGCCCTTGCTGGTGCAGGGCCGGCAACCCATGGTGAGCTCCAGCACGCTTGCCCGCTTGGTGTAGGGGAAAAATCCGAACGGCTGGACGGTTGGCCCGAAGAGCGCCACCACGGGAGCGCCCACGGCAGTGGCCATGTGCATCACCCCGGTATCGCCAGACACCACGGCGGAGGTTCGTTGGAGCAGAGCGCCCGTTTCCTGCAGCTGGAACAGCCCGGCTGCATTGTGCACTCGACCGGGAGCCATTCGAGCAAGCACGGAGCCTAGAGACGCGTCGTCGGCTCCCCCGACCACTACGACCTGGCATCCCTGCGCGACCAGGAGGGTGGTCAAGCCTTCCCAATACTCCAGAGGCCAGCGCTTGGTGGCATGAGCCGCTCCGGGAGCCAGGGCAACTGGACGGACCATGTCGGGGATACCCGACTGCTGGAACCACTCGAGCACCCTGCGTTCAGCTGTCCGATCCCAGAACAGCTCGGGCGGTCTGCCGTCCGGCTCGACGTCTAGCGCTCGGGCTGCCGAGAAGTATCGCTCCGCCACTGGGCGAAGGTCTCTGTACACATTCCGCTTAGCGTGAATCAGGATGGCACGCGCCATTCGGTGTTTCGGGTAGCTCGACCAGTTGCCGGGCACCAGCACTCGCAGTGCCCGCGAACGCAAGCTGTCATGCAGGTCCAGCAGGTGACTGAAGCGATGGCCTCGGAGCTGCTCGGCGAGGTCACTGAGGCGGTGATCGGGCGATATCCCGATCACCTCGTTGACGTGGGGGCTAGCGCTCAGCAGGGGAACGTATGGTTCCTTGACCACAAAGGTGATTCGGGCCGAGGGGTGGCGGAATCGCAAGGCCCGCAGCAGCGGCGTGGTTAGTAGCACGTCGCCGATAGAGCTGAAACGCACGGCGAGAATGTTCGGCGGAGAGGCGGAATCGGCCACGCGTCAAGGTACTGCGGGAACGGGTAACGGTAAACGGTAAACCGAACCCGACTGAGGTTCACCCTTCACCGTTCAGCGTTTCCACCTATAGTTTACGACATGCCCCGTCCGAAAAGCATTCTCTGGGTGGACGACGAGGTCGAAAGCCTCACGTCGCACATCATGTTTCTGGAAGAGCAGGGATTCGCGGTCGAGACCAGCACCCACGGTGACGACGCGCTGGTCTTGCTCCAGCGACAACCCTACGGTGTGGTGCTCCTGGATGAGCAGATGCCGGGCCGCCGCGGCCTCGATCTGTTTCAGGCCATCCGGGCCATCGACCATGGCATGCCCGTCGTGATGGTGACCAAGAGCGAAGAGCCCGATACCCTCAAGGATGCGATCGGGGCGGAGATTTCCGACTACCTGATCAAGCCGGTGAACCCTCGGCAAATTCTGTCCGTGGTCACCCGGTTGCTGGAGGGCGATCGGATCCGGCAACAGCGGCTCTCGCGCGACTTCGCTACCCGTTTTCGTGAATTGGAGGCCCGGCGCGGCGGACCCCTGGCCTGGCGCGAGTGGGTGGAGCTCGTGGTGGAGCTGGCCGAGTGGGAGGTCCGGCTGGGTCAGGCGGACGAGCCCGGGCTGCAGGATGCGTTGCGCACGCTGCAGGAAAGTCTCCGCCAGGATTTCGCGCGGTACCTACAGCGAAACTACGCCAACTGGCTGCACGACGGGGGGAGCGACCGTCCGCCTCTGTCGGTCGACATCGGCGCGGAGTTTCTCCGGCCCGTGCTGGACCTGCACGGCCGGGCCATGCTGGTAGTGGTAGACTGCCTCCGGCTGGATCAGTGGGCGATGATCCGGCCGCTGATCAGTGCGCGATTCGACATCGAGACCGCGCATTACTTCTCGATTCTGCCCACTGCTACGCCGTTTGCCCGCAATGCGATCTTCAGCGGACTCTTTCCGGCGGAGATCAAGGCCCGTTATCCGCACTGGTGGAACGACCACGAGGACGCCAGCCTCAACGCGCACGAAGCCGAGCTGCTGAGCGAGCACATGCGCGAGCTCACGGGCCGATCCGTCCCCATCCACTACGAAAAAGTGTTCACGGCGGCGGACGGTGAAGGTTTGCTCAAACGCCTTCCCGCTCACCTGGCGCAGGACGGCGTGACTGCGTTGGTTTTCAACTTCATCGACCAGCTCACCCACGGACGGACCGAGAATTCCACTCTGTTCGAAGTGGCCCGCGACACGCCGGCGCTGCGCAACCTGACCCGCACCTGGTTCGAGCGCTCCCCGCTGTGGGACGCGCTCCGGGAGGCGGAACGCAGGGCCGTGCCCGTTCTGCTGACCACCGATCACGGCTCGATTCACTGCCATACGCCGGCCACGGTGTTCGCCAAGCGGGATACCACGTCGAATCTCAGATACAAGTTTGGTGAGGATCTCCGGGCCCAGGATCCTGATTCCGCCCTCGTGGTGGATGATCTGTCCAGCTTTGGTCTACCGACCCGGTCGCCCGGAACCCGCCTGCTGCTGGCCACCGGCGATCGTTTCTTCGTCTACCCGACCAAGCTCCGCGAGTATCAGGCGCGATACCGGGGCGCATTTCTCCACGGCGGAGTCTCGCCGGAAGAAGTTCTCCTACCTATCGCCTTGCTGACTCCCCGACAGGGCTAGGCGTGCGTACCGAGTTCCGGCTCCTCCGACTGGTCCGCCCCTACCGAAACCTTCTGGCCCTGGGCCTGATCACCACGTCCTTGGCCTCGCTGCTCGATGGATTCACGCTGGTTATTCTGATCCCCCTGCTGAAGCACCTGTTCGGCACCGCCGGCCAGCTCCGCCCCACGTCCACCCGGTTGGAAGCGCTGATGGACAAGCTGGTCGAGCCCCTGGTGGCGGGACTCAGTCCGGGTCAGGCAGCCGGCCGGTTGGTAGTGCTCCTGGCTTTGGGGCTATTGCTGAAAAACGTCATGAGCTATGCCTCGTCCCAGATCTCGGTGCGAGCCCAGGAAGGGCTGGTGCGGGACGTGAGGTCGCGCCTGTTCTCCCATCTGCTCACGCTGGAGATGGATTTCTTCCAGCGCACCCGAGCCGGTCAGCTGATTTCAGCCATGATCACGGAGGTGGACCAGACCAAGACCGTCATCACCGCTTCGCTGCTATCGCTATTTCAGAATTTGGTGGTGGTAGTAACCACACTGTTCATCCTGAGCCAGATTTCGATGCGGCTCACCCTCCTGACCCTCGCCTTTGTTCCGCTGCTGGTTCTCGGGCTGCAAATACTGCTACGCCGGCTCCGAAGTCACGCCCAGGCTCGGGCCCGGGAACGGGGGGAAATCACCGCCACCATCACCGAGCGGCTGGGCGCCATCCGGCTGATCCGGGCATATGGTGAAGAGGAACGGGAGAGCTCCCGGTTTCACGCTCAGGCCGAGCGGTACCGAAAACGGGTCATCCGAACCCAGCGTTTCTCCTCGCTGACCAGCCCGCTGACCGAGATCTTCTCCGGATTCTTGGTCATTCTGATCATCTGGGCCGGAACCAAGCCTGGTTTGGTTGGCCTGCACTCGGCCCTCGCGCCTGAGGCGATCATCGTTTTCCTGATGGCCGCCCTCAAGCTCTCCTCCCCCCTCAAGACCATCGCCTCTTTTCCGGCCTCAATGGCGGTTACCCTGGCCAGCGCCGAGCGGGTTTTTGACCTGCTGGATCAACCGCCGGCCGAGCTGGAGGCACCCGGAGAGGAGACGGCCAGGTTCGAGCGCGAGATTGCGTTCGACAACGTCTCCTTCAGGTACGGCAAGGGAGACCTGGTGCTAACCGAGGTTTCCTTTCGTATGTCCCGAGGCAAAGTCGTAGCTCTGGTCGGTCCATCCGGGGCGGGGAAGACAACTGCGGCCGACCTGCTGCCCCGGTTTCACGACCCCACCTCGGGGCAGATCCTGATGGATGGCGTGCCGCTGACCAAACTGACCCGGCGCTCACTGCGGGCTCTCATGGGAGTGGTGAGTCAGGAGACGGTGCTGCTCAACGACACCGTTCTGGCCAACATTGCGTACGGCTCCCCCGGCGCCACCCGCGAGCAGGTCGAGGATGCCGCACAGGCGGCAAATGCTTCGAGCTTCATTGCAGCGCTACCCCATGGCTACGACACCATGCTGGGCGAGCGAGGAACCCGACTCTCCGGCGGCCAACGGCAGCGGATTGCCATCGCCCGGGCGCTGCTGCGCGATCCTCCCATTCTCATTCTGGATGAGGCCACCAGCGCTCTGGACACCGAATCGGAGCGACTGGTGCAGCAGGCCATCGAACGACTGATGCACCATCGCACAGTACTGGTAATTGCCCACCGGCTGGCAACCGTTCGCAATGCCGATGAAATTGTGGTGCTGGAGGCGGGGCGAGTGGTGCAACGCGGGACCCACGAAGAGCTGTTGCAAACCAGCGGACTCTACCGTCGGCTCTACGACCTGCAGTTTAGGGATGAGGAACCGGCAACAGCAGAGGTCTGAGTTGGAGGCGTGAGTCAGCTCGTCGAGTGACCCTCCGGCAGCGTGCCCGATGCCAGATAGTGTTGGTACATCCGCACGTACTCCTCCGCCATACGGGTATGGGTGAACCACCGCTCCGCTCGCCCCCGACAGGCATGCGGGTCGAGCTGATCGATCGTGCGACGACCCGCGATCAGGTCCTCAAGAGTGTCTCCCAGCTTGCCTACTTCCTCCGAGACGATCTCTGGCAGGGCCCCTCGCCTAGTGCCGAGAACCGGCGTTCCGCTCATCATGGCTTCGATCAGGGTGAGGCCGAAAGGCTCCTCCCACAACGCCGGCATCCAGAGACATTCCGCGCCGGCGAGCAACGCCGCTTTGCGCTGACCGTCCACGGAGCCCACAAACCGGAGGGAGCGCCTGAAGCTCGGCCGCCGCCAGCCTCCGGCGACGATCAGCTGCTTCTGGGCGCGCTTGGCTCCGCTGATGGCCCAGCGATATCCTTTAGCCCCATGCAATCGGCCCAAAAACAGATCGTAGCCGGATTTCTCGGCCCGAAACGTGTACTCGGACGGATCTAGCCCATTGTACACGAACGCGCTTCCGCCATGCCGCCCGGCATGGTCGGCGCTCAGGAAGATTGTGTTGGGCGCGGCCGAGGGCGGCGAACGATTTCCATGCAGCGTAAATACGTGGGGTTGAGCAGGGGGTCGAGCCAGCGGGGCGTGCAAATGCAAGATGTCAGCGGTGTCGGGGACGAAGCGGGAAAGGGCGAAGCCCGAGTCGGCAAGATCCGCCGGTCGGAGCTCAACCACCGTGCCTTCGGCGAGGTGCGAGCCGGTGGGCGCCAGCAGCGTCACCTTGTGCCCTAGCTCTGCCAGGCCGCGAGCCAGCCACATCACAACTCTCTGGGTGCCGCCATATCCTCGGACCGGCACGACACTATGGGTATACAGGGCGACGTGCATCGGTCCGCAATGTATTGCCGCATTGCCGATATTTCGATTGACCAAAGGAGTCTGAGCCGTGGCCGGTTCGGTGATGCAGGTACTGCACCAGGGAGGTGGAGCCGGGTCCGTCGCCTCAACGTTGCACCTGAGCCTGGGACTCGAGCAGGCCGGCTTTCACGTGCGCTTTGTCTGTCCTCCTGACTCAGAGGTGGAACG
>DATKJJ010000547.1:0-6487 GCA_035543695.1 Gemmatimonadales bacterium
ATCGAGCGGATCTCGCTCAGGGTCAGGGGACTGGCAATGGTGAGGAAGAAACACATCAAGACTGACTGGTGACTGAGAGCTGAGACAACTGCGGACCGGCGTCTAGGGACTGACGACGATCAAATCGGCAAATCATCCCGGACCAGGACCAGAATCGCGGCCTGCGGAACCACCAGGTACTTCCGCTCCTCAAAGGTGATCTCCACGGCGGCCTTCCGGAAAAAGATGGCGTGGTCGCCGACCCTGGCCTGCATCCCGCGGCTCCGGCCCTCGCGCGCATCGATTTTCCAGGGCTCATCGTCCAGAGTACTGAGGTCGGCCACGGGGGTTCCCGGACCCGTGGCGACGATCAGTCCCGTCTGCACCTGCTGGGCGTCGATCGCGGTGGCCGGAAGGTATAGCCCCACCCGGGTGCGCTCGTCGCCGTCCTCGGGTGTGATGAGAACCCGGTCTCCCACCACCAGCAGCTGCTTCTTGGGAAATTCCATCAACCGTTGGTTCCGTCGGCTTTGGCCCCATTGGCCCCCGCTTCGGCCTGATGCACGGTGACCAGGTCTATGATGCGGAGCTTCCGGGTGGCGGTCGGCAACCTGAGCGTGACCTCCGCGCCCACCTTTCCTCCGCCCAAGGCACGGCCCAGAGGTGACGCCAGAGAGATGTGGCCGGCATCGATGTCCATCATCTCGGCCAGCACCACGACGTAGGTATCGGTTTCGTGGGTGTCCAGGTCCAGGACGGTTACCCGGGACCCCAGGCCCACGCGGTCGGTTGGGGCTTCGGTATTGGCCAACTGACCCAGCTGATTCAGCCGCTGATGCAGCTGCCCCAGACGGGCCTGTACGAACTGCTGTCTTTCAAGGGCGGCCTTGTACTCGGAGTTTTCGCGCAGATCCCCGAGCTCCACCGCCTGAGCGATGGCCTGAGGCAGCAGGATATTGAGTTCGTGGCTGAGCTGGTCGATTTCGCGGCCAAGCTTCTCTCGCATTTCACGGATCATTGGGTGCAACCAGGCGTAAAAAGGAATCGGCCTGGAGATGAGATCTCCAGGCTTGAGGAAACTCCACCCAAAAGATACCATCGGCAACAGCATGGCGGAATGCCGCGCGTTTTCCTTGACACCTTTGGGGGTCAAGGGTAAAGTGCTGCTGGCTCAGGCTTTTCCATGCGACTTTGGTGGCTCTTACGAACAGGATGAACGCGTAATGTTGAGGACCGCTGCCTGGCGCTCCCGGTGGGTCACCGCGCTCTGCCTGCTCGCTGTCGGGCTCATCGGCTGTAGCCCGGAGCACTATCCCCAGACCACCCTCCTTCCCCGCGGCGATTTTGCCCGCATTGCCGACAGCCTGCTCGACACCACGGTAAAGTGGGCGCTGCTCGTGTTCGTGCTGGTCGAAGGTGTGCTGGTCTACGCCATTTTCCGCTTCCGGGGTAAACCGGAAGATCCGGAGCCGCACCAGACCCACGGCAACACCACGGTGGAAATCATCTGGACCGTCATTCCCGCGCTGATCCTCGCCGCCATCGCCGTTCCAACAGTCCGCGCCATCTTTCAGACCAACGCCACCCCAGGAAAGGACGCCTTGACCATCGAGGTGGTGGGCCATCAGTGGTGGTGGGAATTCCGCTATCCGGAATACAACCTGACCACCGCCAACGAGCTGCACGTGCCGGTCGGTCGGACCGTGTCGCTCCGGATGGGAAGCGCTGACGTCATTCACAGTTTCTGGGTCCCCCAGTTCGCGGCCAAGCGCGATGTCTTTGCCAATCGAGAAACCCGCCTTTGGTTCAAGGCGGAGGTTGCGGGGGACTACCCTGCGCAGTGTGGTGAATTCTGCGGAATCCAGCACGCTCGCATGGCCTACCGGATAAAGGCTCAGCCGGGGGAGGAATTTCAGGCCTGGGTGGCGCACATGCAGACGCTCGGCCCGAAACCGCCGGCCGGCGCCAAGCCCGCCGCGGAAAGCAAGCCGGCTTCGTCATCGTCCCCCAGCGCGGTCCAGACGGCAAGCGCCGGAGCGACGGTTCAGCAGCCGGGCGCCGCTCAGAAGCCGCAGGGCTCGGACTACGCCACCGGCGAGCAGCTGTTCATGACCAAGGGATGCGTGGGTTGCCATTCCCTGCAGGCGGTGAACGCCCCCAAGGGCATGGTGGGACCCAACCTGGCGAACGTCGGCGCCCGCTCCTACATCGGAGCCGGCACGCTGAAGAACACGGATGAGAATCTGGCTCGCTGGATCCGGAACCCGCAGGCCATCAAGAAGGGCATTCTTATGCCCAACCTGGGCGTGAGCGAGCCGGAGTCCCGGGCCCTGGCCGCGTATCTGCGGGCCCATCAGTAGACCATCTGACCACAATGATGACAAGGTTCGTATGGCAACCAGGGTTCTAGATCAGCATCGGGTGCACACGGCGGCGGGTCACGGGGAGAAAACCGGACTCTGGAGCTGGCTGACCACGGTCGACCACAAACGGATCGGGATCCTGTACGGAGCCACGGCGTTTGTGTTCTTCCTCATGGGCGGCATCGAGGCGCTGCTGCTTCGAATCCAGTTGGGCAGCCCGGACAATACTTTCCTCTCTCCCGAGAGGTACAACGAGCTGTTCACCATGCATGGCACGACCATGATCTTCCTCGCGATCATGCCCATCTCGGCCATGTTCTTCAACTTTATGATCCCGCTGCAGATCGGGGCCCGGGACGTAGCCTTCCCCCGGCTGAATGCCTTCAGCTACTGGGTGTTCCTCCTGGGCGGGCTGTTCCTCAACGTCAGCTGGCTCTTCAACGCGGCGCCCGACCAGGGCTGGTTTGGCTACGCCAACCTGACCTCCCGGCAATACTCTCCCGGCATGAACGTCGACTTCTGGATGTTGGGCCTCCAGATCCTCGGCATCGCGTCACTGGCCGCCGCGGTGAACTTCTTCGTGACGATCGTCAACCTGCGGGCACCGGGCATGAACCTCATGCGCATGCCGATGTTCGTGTGGATGAGCTTCATTACTCAGATCCTTCTGCTGCTGGCGTTTCCGGTCATTACGGTGGCCCTGATCCTCCTCATGTTCGACCGCTTCTTCGGCACTCACTTCTTTGTGCCCTCCGGGGGCGGCGATCCGATCCTGTGGCAACATCTCTTCTGGATCTTCGGGCATCCCGAGGTCTACATCCTGATCCTGCCGGCCTTCGGCATCATCTCGGAAGTCCTCCCGGTCTTCTCCCGCAAGCCGCTGTTCGGCTACGCGGCAATGGTTTTCTCCGGTGTCTTCATTGCCTTTCTTGGCTTCGGCGTATGGAGCCATCACATGTTCGCCACCGGGATGGGTCCGATTGCGGACACGTTTTTCGCGCTGACAACCATGCTGATCGCCATTCCGACCGGGGTGAAAATCTTCAACTGGATCGGCACGATGTGGGGCGGCTCGCTCCAGTTCCGCACCCCGATGCTGTTCGCCATCGGCTTCATCGCGATGTTCATCATTGGGGGCCTGTCGGGAGTGATGCACTCGGAGCCGCCGGCCGACCTGCAGCAGACTGA
This sequence comes from Gemmatimonadales bacterium, assembly GCA_035543695.1. Lineage (GTDB taxonomy): Bacteria > Gemmatimonadota > Gemmatimonadetes > Gemmatimonadales > GWC2-71-9 > CAVVWJ01. Next base: position 3,531 of record DATKJJ010000547.1, read on the forward strand.
CACCTACTTTATCGTGGCGCATTTCCACTATGTCATGTTCGGCGGCAGCATCTTCGGCCTCACCGCCGGCGCTTATTACTGGTGGCCCAAGATGTTCGGCCGCATGCTGAACGAGGGCCTGGGCAAACTGCACTTCTGGCTGATGCTGATCGGGTTCAATCTGACGTTCTTCCCCATGCATTTCGTGGGGCTGCACGGAATGCCACGCCGGACGTACACCTACCCCGCAGGGTTGGGATTCGAGACCTTGAATCGGATCGAGACGATAGGAGCCTTCATCCTGGCGTTCTCGTTCGCGGTTTTTCTCCTCAATGTGATCCGGACCTGGCGCAAGCCGGCAGACGCGCCGGCCGATCCCTGGAACGGCGCCACCCTGGAATGGTCGATCCCCTCGCCGCCTCAGGAGTGGAACTTCGCCGAGATCCCGGTCGTCCACGGGCGGGATGCGTTGTGGGAGGCCAAGCGACAGCAGGGAAGAGCGGCTCTCCCGGAGCCGGCCCGGGTGAGCGGCGCGGGGATCCATCTTCCCAACCCCTCATATTGGCCGCTGGTGTCGGCGGTGGGTGTCGCTTCGGTCTTCGTAACCTTGATGTTACTGGGACATGACAAGGCGGGGGCGCTCCCGGTGGTTGCTGCCGTGGCGCTGCTGTTCTTCGGAATCTATCGCTGGGCCTTCGAGCCCGCCGGATGAAGGAGTAGACCTTGACCGCTGTTGCCCACGACGTTCCTCACGGTCTCGAGCACGCGACCTCCACCGGTCTGGACAGCCGGAAGCTGGCGATTTGGACCTTCATTGGGTCCGAATGCATGTTCTTCGCCACCCTGATCTCCAATTATCTGGTGAACAAGGGACGCAGTCTGGTTGGACCCTTTGCCCACGAGCCGTGGACCTCGCCGTCGGGCGAGCACTTCAAGCCGATTCTCGAGATTCCGCTGGTCACCCTGGGTACCGCGCTGTTGCTGTTCAGCTCACTGTTCGTGGTACTGGCGCTGAGTGGAGCGCAGCGGGGCAGCCGGAAGGCGTTGGTCGGGTGGCTCGGCGCCACCATCTTCTGCGGCATATTCTTCGTGGGGATGCAGGTGTACGAGTTTACCCACTTCGTGCACGAGGGGCTCACCCTCAAGACCAACCTCTTTGGCGCGAGCTTCTTTACCCTGACCGGATTCCACGGCACCCACGTGACGATCGGGGTGATCTGGTTGGTGACGCTGTGGATCTTGGCTCTCAGGGGAAAAATTCCGCCGTCGAAGTCGCTCAATCTCGAGATGGCGGCGCTGTACTGGCATTTCGTGGACGTGGTCTGGATCGTCATCTTTCCCGTGGTCTACCTCATCAAGTAAGGCGCACTATGGAAGCCCACGCTCCGGCCGCCGAACACCAGGAACACGCGCACCCCCGGGCAGCGGTGTACGCCAAGGTGGGGCTCATTCTCTTCGTGCTTACCGCGCTCGAGGTCGGGCTCTATGAGATCACCTACGGCGAGCACGCCGGCCCCACCGCCTCTGCCATCCAGCCCTTCTTCGTTCCCCTGCTGCTTCTGATGTCGGCCGCCAAATTTGCCCTGGTGGCCATGTTTTACATGCACCTCAAGCAGGACAGCAAATTGTTCACCGGGATCTTTGTGTTTCCCCTGACCATCGCGGCTGTGATCATCGTCGGCCTCATGGTCCTCATGGCCTACCACATGTGGTTTGCCCGGACAGGATGATCATCGACGATCGACCTCGACCGACCGGCCCCTTCGATCCGAGCTGGTCGGTCCATCCCAGCGTTCTCATCGGCACCGGCCTTCTCGGTGCCTTGTATTTTTATGGGATCGGTCCGCTCCGGCGGAGGTATGGCTGGGGGCCGCCCGCCTCGCCAGCTCAAATCCTCTCATTCTGCACCGCGCTAGCCCTGCTCCTGGTTTCACTGAACGGACCGGTCCACGATCTCAGCGATTACTACCTGTTCTCCATCCATATGGTGCAGCACCTGGTACTCACCCTGGTATTTCCCCCGCTGCTGCTCTATGGAACTCCCGGATGGCTGATCCGCCCCTTGGCGTTGCAGCCTGGCGTCTTCCCTGTGGCCAGAACCCTGAGCCGGCCCTGGGTGGCGGCGCTTCTCTTCAGTGCGTCCATTCTGGTCTGGCACCTGCAGCCATTGTACGACCTGATGATGCGGAGCCACGAGGTGCACATCGTGACTCACCTCATGTTCATGGTCACGGCAACCATCATGTGGTGGCCGGTGATGGGCTCCATTTCCGAGCTCCCACGATTGTCGCCCCAAACAGGGATTCTGTACCTGTTCCTGATCTGCCTTCCGATGCAGGTGGTTGGCGCGTTCATCACCTTTGCCGATGACGTGCTCTACCCCTGGTACGTAGCGGCGCCGAGAACATGGGGATTGTCGCCGTTGGACGATCAGCGGCTGGGCGGCTTGCTGATGTGGATACCGGGGAATCTGTGGATCTTCGGCGCCATTGCCATCCTCTTCTTCCGCTGGTCGAAGGAGGATGGGTGAGGAGTCGGGTTAGGAGGAGCCAGGACCTACAAGCTAGGCGCGGGCGGAGAGGACAAGGCTCAGCCAGCCCAGCAGGAGTGCAACCCCGCCCAAAGGTGTTATCGCACCGAGCCAGCGGTTACCGCTGAGCGCAAGAGCGTAGAGACTTCCGGAGAACAGCACCGTCCCCGTCACAAAGAGCCATCCCGATCGATTGGGCCAGGGGCCGGGCCAGCGGGTTGCCGCCCACGCCGCGGCGAACAATCCGAGCGCGTGAAACATCTGATATCGCGCTGCGGTCTCGAAGACGGCCAGGCTGTCGGGATCGAGGCGGCTCCGAAGAGCGTGAGCGCCGAAGGCTCCGGCCCCAACTGAGAGCATGGCGGACAGCGCACCCAGGCTGAAGAAGATGCGGTCCATCAGCGTGCCCGGGCGACCGATCGCCGGTGCTCCAGCTCCGCCGGCGTTG
>DATKJJ010000548.1:0-5556 GCA_035543695.1 Gemmatimonadales bacterium
ACGCTCCGCTCCCGCAGCCGGTGTGACGAGCGACAGGATGGTCGCGACTTCTGCGCTGGCGGCGGAATACGACCGCCAATACCTGACCTGGATCCGGCGCCAGGGCCCTGAGGCGCTCGACCTAGATTGGCGTCTGCAGCATCTCCTGTGGCGGCAGCGAGTTCTGCTCCGGCGCTATCCGCCCCGCAGCAAGCAGGTGCTCGACTACGGGTGTATGGATGGCATCTTTACCATTCGGCTGCAGCAGCTCGGAGGTACAGCGCATGGCTATGATGTCTCTCCAGCCGCGATAGCTCAGGCCGAGAAGTTTCGCGGGGAGTGCTCGGGGCCTCGGTTTAGTACCGTCCCGCCAACTCCTCGGCAGTTTGATATCGTGTACTGCAACGAGGTGCTGGAGCATATCCCGGACGATTGCAGCTTCACAGGTGAGTTGACGCGGTTTCTGGTGCCAGGCGGAGTTCTGGTGGGAACGGTCCCGATGGGACGGGCGTTTTGGGACCCCGATCATAAGCGGGTCTATGACGAGGCCTCTCTTCACAGGGCTCTGGCCCCGTGGGGCGCGGTTGCGATCCGGCGCTACTACCGCACTCGACTTCGGAACTTTCTCCCCCTGAATCTGCGAGGAGCTGCAGTCTTCCTCTTCGAGGTCAGGCCGCTGAGTCTTCCGGACGCACGCTGATCGCGTACGTAGGACAGTTCAGCACGTACGCGCCATCAATGGGAGACCAGGTCTGAACCGGGGTAAGCACCTCGGCCTTGCCCCTCGCGTCGAGCCGGAACACCTGGGGTGCCTGAATGACACAGCTGCCGCAGCCAACGCAGCGCGATTCGTCCACCAGAACCCGGAGCCGCCGGGTCGGGTGCATGCCAGAGGTAACGCCGCTGAGTCGGGTGCCCAGCTGGTCCAGGGTGCTGGCAGCAGCCCGGTACCCTGCCTCGATCAGTTCCGCAGTCTTGTCGAACGCGAACATGGAGATGTGTTCAACCCGGGGCTGCACCAGAACCAGGGGCGGACCCTTCCAGTCCCGAAGCTGAGCCTCGATCTGGGTCTGCATGACGATCTCGAGTCCCCGGATGTAGGTGGCGGCAAACCCACGGGTCTCAATTTCGGAGCGGAGCACGCTGGTAGCCGCTACGTTGATAGCGAGGATCGGGCCCTGTCCCAGGGATGCGGCCATCCGGACCGGCAGGTTCTCGACGACCGCACCGTCTACATAGGCGCGGCCATTGATCTCCATGGGGGGAAAGATCCCCGGCAGGGCACATGAGGCCGCCACCGCGTCGGCAACGCGGGTGCTGCGAAGTCCCGGAAGGCCCCACATCACCTGCATACCCGAATGGAGGTCCACGGTGTTGATCAGCAGGCGGCGGGGCAGGTCGTTGAAGGTGACGTTGCCGACCAGGTAATCGATCAGCTCCTGCAGCGGTTCACGGCGATAGAGAGCGGGAGCGAGGAGCCGGCGAAAGGCGACATCAGCGCGAGCCACCTGGAAGACGTCGCGCCGACGGACCAGACGGGCACGGGCCTCCATCTGCGGGGTTGGCACTCCGGCGGCCCACGCGGCGGCGATCAGGGAGCCAATGCTGGAGCCGACGACCAGGCTGGGCACCAGGTCCCGCTCTTCCAGGGCGCGAAGGACCCCAATGTGGGCCAGCCCTTTCAGCCCACCGCCGCTCAGGACCAAGGTAAACGGACTATCGGGTATCACCGGCCAGCTCCCCCAGAGGTTTGCGACATCGCACCGGAGCCGGGCTAGTTTGCAAGAATCATGCGCCGTGTGGGCATGAGCACCGGTGTGACCGGTCCCCGGCCACCCGACCTCCAAGGGGCGTAACGCACGTCACAGGAGCAGGATGCGACAGAGTCCCCTGGCCGAAAAGCTCCAAGCCGACCGATTCTTCCAGCTGGGTGTGCTGTTTGTTACTCTGGTCGTGGCAGCTGCCGTGCTCGCACCCTGGGTTTCCCCGCACGACCCGCTCAGCGGCGACTTACGGGGTGCTTACCTGATCTCACCCGGGTCCCGGTTCTGGTTGGGCACGGATACGCAGGGACGTGATGTCCTCAGCCGCGTCCTCTACGGCGCCCGGCTGTCGTTGTCGGTGGGACTCATCTCGCAATCGGTCTCGGTGACCATCGGTGTCTTGCTCGGCTTGCTGGCAGGGTACTACGGACGTTGGGTCGACGCCCTGGTGATGCGCCTGGCCGACATCACCCTCGCCTTCCCAACTCTGCTGCTCCTGATCGCCGTAGCCGCCGCGGTAAAGCCCTCGCTTCCCGTTGTATTCGTCGTGATCGGAGTCGTAGGGTGGGCCGGCATGGCGCGATTGGTCCGGAGCCAGGTGCTGGTGCTTCGTCGCTCAGAGTTCGTGGCTGCCGCCCAGGCGCTCGGCGCCCGCGACCGGAGAGTCCTGCTTCGCCATCTTTTACCCAATGTACGCACCCAGGTGATCATAGCGGCGACATTGGGGATCGCGGGTGCGATCATGGCAGAGGCTGCCCTCTCGTTTGTGGGACTGGGAGCTCAGCCGCCCACGCCGAGCTGGGGAGCCATGGTGGCCGATGGGCGGGACCTGCTGCGGGTGGCTCCCTGGATCTCCGTCGCCCCCGGCCTGGCCATCGGTATCGCAGTGCTGGGCTTCAATCTCGTGGGTGATGGACTGCGCGAGGCCTTTGATCCTCGCCTCCGGAGTGAGCGATGAGTCCCGCGACTCACGTGGCTCCAGAGTACGACGTGGCCGCGCTCCGCCGAGGGGAATTTCCCTGGACCGCGGAAACCGTCTACCTGAATCACGCCAGTGTGGGTCCTCTTCCGGAGCGCACCAGGGTTGCCCTCGAAGCATTTAATCGCAAACGCTCCGCTCCATTTCAGCTCCCCGATCGCGATCTCATGCATACGCTCGCCGAGTCTCGCCGTCTCTCGGCCCAGCTGATTGGCGGATTGCCAGAGGAGATCGCGCTTACCCTGAACACGGGGTTCGGGCTGAGTCTGGCCGCCCAGGCCCTTCCGCTCCGGGCCGGAGACATTGTCCTTACCAGTGACAAGGAGTTCCCCGCCAACGTGTATCCCTGGATGCTCCTCAAGGAGAAGGGGGTGATCCTGGAGCTTGCCCCCACCACGCCGGAGGGCTGGCCGGATGAGGACTATCTGGTCGAGCGGCTCCAGGACCCTCGAGTGAGGATCCTGGCCATATCGCTGGTCCAGTTCAGCAACGGCTATGCTGTCGACCTGGCCCGGCTCTCCGCCGCCACCCGCGCGGCCGGGACGTATCTGGTGGTGGACGCTATCCAGGGCATAGGCCAGATCCCGGTGGATGTGGGCGCAACGCCGGTTGACCTCCTGGCCTGCGGGGCGCAGAAGTGGCTGCTGTCGCCCTGGGGATCCGGGTTCGTGTATGTGCGTCGCGAGCTGATCCGCCAGCTGACGCCGGCCATAACCGGGTGGATGGCATACGAGGGCACCGACGATTTCAGCCGACTTACTCAGTACAACGACACGCTGCGCGGAGATGCTCGTCGATTCGAGCTGATCACCCTCCCCTATCAGGACTTTGCCGGCATGAATGCATCGCTTGAGCTGCTGCTGGAGCTGGGCATTCCCCGAATTCAACGTCACCTCTGCGCCTTGCAGCAGCCGGTGCTATCGTGGGCTGCCCGGAGTGACGCCCGGATCGTCTCCCCCCAGGGCGAGCGGGCATCGGGGATCCTTTGCATCGCGCCGCCCAACGTGGGCGAGGCATTCCGGGCGCTCAAGGCAGCGCGAATCATCTGCAGTTTGCGGGAGGGTGCTATCCGCCTCAGCCCCCATGCCTATAATGATCAGAGCGATATGGGGCGGGTCGTCGAAGTGCTGGAGTCGCTATGACTGCATTTACCGACATGTTGAAGGATGGGTACGGCGGCGAAGAACCGGGCCTGACCCTGGGCGCTGCCATGGAGGGAACCCGCATCTACCAACAGCCCAAGATCCGCTTGCCGCTGGCCATGGCCAGCCGCCACGGCTTGATCGCCGGGGCAACCGGAACCGGCAAGACCAAAACCCTGCAGCTGCTCACCGAGCAGCTGTCCCGCCAGGGGGTGCCGGTCTTCGTGGCGGACATGAAGGGGGATTTGTCTGGGCTGGCCATGCCCGGAATTGCTGACGACCGGATTCGCGCGCGAGCAACGGACACCGGGTGGGACTGGAAGCCCGAGGGCGTGCCGGTGGAGTTCGTCAGCCTGACCGGCAAACTCGGGGTGCAGCTTCGGGCGACGGTGAGCTCGTTCGGACCGTTGTTGCTGGGCAAGGTGCTGTCGCTGAATGAGACCCAGACCAGCGTGCTCACCATGGTCTTCCGTTATGCGGACGACAATCATCTTCCGCTGCTCGACTTTCCCGATCTGCGCTCCCTGCTTCAGTTTCTCGCTTCCGACGCCGGAAAGTCGGCGCTGGACCAGTACGGTGGAATGTCGACCGCAACGGTGGGAGTGCTGCTCCGCCAAATGGTAGATCTGGAGGCCCAGGGAGCCGGACAGTTCTTTGGCGAGCCCGAATTCGATGTCAAAGACATGCTGCGGACCACGTCGGAAGGGCGAGGGATTGTGACGTGCCTGGAACTCCCCGATGTAGCCGACAAGCCCCGTTTGTTCTCCACCTTCATGATGTGGCTGCTGGCCGAGCTGTACCACAACTTGCCTGAGGTGGGTGATCTTCCCCGGCCGAAGCTGGTGTTCTTCTTCGACGAGGCCCACCTCCTGTTCGAGGAGGCGCCTAAGGCGTTTCTCGATCAGGTCGAGCAGGTTGTGAGACTGATCCGGTCCAAGGGCGTGGGCGTGTACTTTGTGACCCAAACTCCGAAAGACGTACCGCAGGACGTCCTGGCCCAGCTGGGAAACCGGGTGCAGCACGCATTGCGCGCGCACACGCCCGACGACGAAAAGGCGCTCAAGGCGGCAGTGCGGACCTTTCCCAAGACTTCTTTCTACGATCTGGCGCAGACACTCACGTCGCTCGGGATCGGTGAGGCCGTGGTGACGGTGCTCGACGGCCGCGGCGTACCCAGTCCAGTGGTGGCGACCCGGCTCATTCCGCCGGCTTCACGAATGGCCCCGCTCAGCCCGGAAGAGCTCCAGGCCGACATCCGGCAATCCGACCTGATGGCGGAGTATGGCCAGCCAGTGGATCGGGAGAGTGCGCGGGAGATTCTTGCCGCTCGGATTGCTCGAGCCTCACCCGCGGAGGCGACGCCAGATGCCGCTCCCCATCGCAGATCGGGCGAGAAAACCATGGCCGAAGTGGCGGGCGACGTGGTCTCGTCATCGGTGGGCCGGACCGTGGTGCGCGAGGTGGTTCGCGGATTGTTCGGCCTGCTGGGCGCCAAACCCCCTCGACAGAGCTCGCGCCGCACAAGCCGCTGGTAGAGGGTCTGCTCAGGGCAGCAGCACCAGCCTGACGTAATTCTTTTTGCCTTTTCGCAAAATCACGAACTGGCTCTCGGGTGGGCCCCGCACTTGGTCATCGGCCAGGTGGAGGTCCACGGCCTCGATCGGCTCGTCGTTGAGATAGAATCCTTTTCCCT
>DATKJJ010000549.1:0-2476 GCA_035543695.1 Gemmatimonadales bacterium
TTCGGCATCGTGATCACCTTCTCGGTCCCGATTGCCGGAGTGCTGCTGGTGTTTTCCTTCCTGGTGGTTCCTGCGGCCGTCGCCTTTCAGTTCACCCGGCGCCAGGGAACTCTGGCGGTGATCTCCTGGCTGAGCGGCGCACTGGCTTCTGCCCTGGGCCTCTGGGTCTCTTTCCACTACGATCTGCCGACCGGTCCGGTGATCGTCTGCATGTTCGGCCTGGTGCTTTTGGGAGCCTATCTGGCGCGGAGGCTGGCTGGCAGCAGGGCACCCACGCTGGCCCCCACGCACGCCGAGGGTACCATCCAGACTCTCTGAGCTCAGGCAGTTAGATCATGGTCTTTCGGTCGGAGCGCCAACGGGATACGCTGGGGTGCGGCAACATTGCGCCCCGGCGAAGTAATTCGAAGTGTGCCGCGATGATATCCGCCAGATGTTGGGCGATGAGCACGTGGTGCTCGGTAAGGGTGCCCGGCGTCTCGGAGCTGCATATGAGGGCGCCATGCACCCGGCCCGCTACCCTGAGCGGCACGATCATTCGGGTCTCGCTTCCGTTCTGGACGAAGCCGCAGGGCAAATCGCCCTTCAGGGTCCGGGCCAGGGGTGTGCCGGCAACCGAGACCAGCGGCAAATGGGAGAGCGGGCGCTTCTCTCCCGGTTCCAGCATGATCACCCGGTCGGTCTGGGTCATCCGCAGAGCAAAGGTGAGCCGGTCGTAGGGCAGCACAGCGCGCGCCTCGGAGGCAATAAGCTCCGTGGCAACTGCTGGATCGGAGGTGGTAGCCAGCAAACCCGCCAGGCGAAAGATCAGCTCCGCGTGGGGCTGGGTTTCGACCGGCTTCAGAACCGGTGCCGGAGCCTCCTCTGTGGTCAGCAACCCGCTGATCTGGGGCGCGATCAACCCCGCCAGAAGCACCAACAGCTCGGCATCGTCGTCGGCATAGAACTCGGGGCCAATGCTCCCGAGAAGCAAGTAGGCCGGAACATTCCCCCGCAAATCCAGCCGGGCTCCGACCAGTCCGCGAATGTCTGCTCCGGCCGGCTCGCTCACGGTAAGAAATCCTCTGGGCCAGCGGGAGTCTCCATAGGTGTCGCCCACCACAAGACTGCCCGCCAGTCCAAAGATCAGCCCCACGTCGAGGTGATCTCGACTGATGATCAAGGATGGATCCTGCCACAGTGGCCCACCCGGATGTTCGCCCAGTCGGAAATAGCGTTTGCCCGCGGAGTCCGAGACCAGCAGCTCGATGTGCTCGTGAGGCAATAGCGGCGCGAGTCCTCGCGATATCGCAGCCAGGTATCGCTGGGGAGTAGCAGTGGATCGGTTGGCCTCTGCAATTGCCTCCAGCAGTCCCGCGATGCGCTCCTGCTGACGCGACGCCGATCCTTCGGAGGCCTTCCATTGGCGGGCAATGCGGCCCAGCATGGGTGCGATCCGCTGGGTGACGCGTTGGAGTACCACCCGTTCGACTGCACCGTAGAGCCCAGCCCGCAGGTCAGCCATCAACAACAAGGCCACATCCCGTTTGCCGAATTTCACCGGCAGGCACGCGACCGACCCATAGCCTGCCTGGGTAACTATTTGCTCCAGGCGACTCAGCTCTTCGGGTTTCAGATGGGGTGAGGGCAGCGGGATGGCGAGATCATCTTCGGCCAGCTCAGCCGGGCCGAGCAGGACTGCCCCACCTTGGGAGGGGTAGAGCCAGAGGCCCATGAGGTCGTGGGGGACCTCGACCGCCAGAGTGTCGGACAGGGCCTCATGCCAGGTGGTCAGCGCAACCTGATCTAGCTGCTCGGCGTCCACTCGCAGAATGGGCACGAGCGGCTCGCTCCCGCTGGAGGCGAGTGGATCTTCGGCGGAGGAGAGATCCGATGTCTCGCTCATAAGTGCCGCTTGAGTGGCACGACGTATGCCCCTCTACCGCGGCAAGCAAGTCGGTGCCTGCCGCAGACTTACCATCAGAGCTGAAGACCAGACCCGCCCTCGCCGCGCCGGTGAGATGGCGTCCTGCCCACTCTTTTGCAGGTCGCTGTGCCGTATTCGCATGTCTCTAGTAAGCTTGACATACCCCTACCCCCTACATACCTTCCCCCTCATCGGAGCTCCTCTCCCACCAGCGCTTACCATGACGATCGCTACCTCAACGACCTGTACCATTCCCGTATCGGGAATGCACTGCGCCGGGTGCAGCAGCCGGGTGCAGCAGGCGCTGGAGAGCACTCCGGGCGTGAGCGCCGCGAATGTGAATCTGATGACCAATTCGGCGACTGTCGATTTCGATCCCTCGGCGGTCACTCCTCAACGTCTGATCGAGGCCATCAGGGAGAGCGGCTACGGTGCCGAGCTCCCGATGGAGCGGGAGAACACCACTGAGCTGATTGACCAGCAGGATGCCGCTCGCACGGCCGAGATCCGGGAGCTGCAGAGGAAGTTCAGTGTCAGCCTTGCCGTCGGTATTCTCGCCATGCTGCTGAG
>DATKJJ010000550.1:0-4134 GCA_035543695.1 Gemmatimonadales bacterium
CTCGTCTGCGGTAAGCGCAGCCCGGGGGAGCTCGATCATGGTGCCCAGCAGATAGGGAACCGTGATCTGGCGCTCCTGAAAGACTTCCTCCGCCACCTGGCGGACGATGAGAGCCTGCTTGCGGAACTCGACCACACTGGCCGTCAGTGGGATCATGACCTCAGGCATGACCCGTCCCTTGCGGGCAGACACGGTACAGGCAGCCTCGAAGATGGCGCGCACCTGCATCGCGGTGATCTCGGGATAGATGATGCCAAGCCGGCAGCCCCTCAGCCCGAGCATCGGGTTCACCTCGTGCAGGTTGTCCACGATCTGCTTGAGCGTGGCCGGCGCCATCTTCAGCTCGCGAGCGAGTGTTTCGATTTCTGAGGTTTCCTTGGGGAGGAACTCGTGGAGGGGCGGGTCGAGCAACCGGATGGTTACCGGGTATCCCTCCATGGCCCGGAAAATGGCCTCGAAGTCGCCGCGTTGCATGGGCAGCAGCTTGGCGAGCGCCGCCCGCCTGCCGGCCGGATCTTGAGCCACGATCATCTCCCGCATGGCCACCAGCCGGTCGCCTTCGAAGAACATGTGCTCGGTGCGGCAGAGTCCGATTCCTTCGGCGCCGAAATCGCGCCCCCGGTGCGCGTCGGCCGGGGTATCGGCGTTTACCCTGACCCTGAGCTGCATGATCCGGTCGGCCCACTTCATCACCCGGTTGAAGTTGCCGCTCAGCTCCGCAGGGATGAGTGCTGCCTGGCCGGCGAATACCTTCCCGCTGCTTCCGTCCACCGTAATCCAGTCGCCTGCTCCCAGGCTTCGGCCATTGACCGAGAGCCGGCTCGCCTTCTCGTCCACCTGGAGCGACTGGGCACCGGCGACGCAGGGCTTTCCCATGCCGCGGGCCACCACGGCGGCGTGGGAGGTCATCCCGCCTCGAGCGGTGAGGATGGCCTTGGCCGTCACCATGCCATGGAAGTCCTCGGGCGAGGTCTCCCGCCGCACCAGGATCACCGACTGTCCGGCCCGGCCCATGCGCTCCGCCTCATCGGCATCGAACACGATGGTACCACAAGCGGCTCCCGGGGACGCGGGGAGGCCGGTGGTGAGCAGATCGAGCCGGCTGTTGGGGTCGATCATGGGATGGAGCAACTGATTGAGATCGTTGGGCGGGATTCGGGCAACGGCTTCCTGCTCGGTGATCACCTCTTCATCCACCATGTCGCAGGCAATCCGGACCGCCGCGTGTCCCGAGCGCTGGGCCCGCCGGGTCTGCAGCATGTAGAGATTGCCCCGTTCGATGGTGAATTCCATATCCTGCACGTCCCGGAAATGCCGCTCGAGCGTGCGCGCCACCCGATCCAGCTCCTGATACGAATGGGGCAGGTGATCCTTGAGCTGTTCAATGGGCATCGGTGTCCGCGTGCCTGACACCACATCTTCGCCCTGCGCGTTGAGCAGAAATTCGCCGTAGAGCCGTTGTTCTCCGGTGGATGGATCCCGGCTGAACGCCACGCCGGTGCCGGAGTCCTCGCCCAAGTTTCCGAACACCATGACCACGATATTCACCGCTGTTCCCATCGAATCCGGGATGTCGTGGAGCTTTCGGTAATCGATGGCCCGGCGGGTGTTCCAGCTCTCGAACACCGCGGCAATGGCTCCCCACAGCTGGTCCAGCGGCTCCGAGGGGAACTCCCGTCCCGATTCCTTCCGCACGTGCTCCTTGAACCGGCGTACGATTACCTGCATTTCCTCCACCGGCAGATCGATGTCCCGCTCCATCCGGCAACGCTGCTTGTGCTCGTCCAGGATGTGCTCGAAAGGTTTCCTCGGCAGCTCGAACACCACGCTGCCGTACATCTGCACGAAGCGGCGATAGGAATCCCAGGCGAAATGGGGATTCCCGCTCTGCCGGGTAAGTCCCTCCACGGTGATGTCGTTCAAGCCGAGGTTGAGGATCGTTTCCATCATGCCCGGCATCGACACGGCAGCGCCGGAACGGACCGATACCAGCAACGGCTTCTCCCCGTCGCCCAGATGCTTTCCGGTTGTGGCCTCCAGCCGCTGCAGCGCGTTCTCGACCTGGGCCTGCAGTCGTTTGGGGAACTGGCCGCTTTCGAGATAGTGGATGCAGATGTTGCTGGCGATGGTAAAACCGGGCGGGACGGGAATGCCGATGGTGGTCATCTCGGCGAGACCGGCACCCTTGCCACCGAGAACGTCTTTCATGGCCGCGGTCCCTTCGGAGCGGCCTTGACCGAACGAGTAGACCAGCGGCTGGGTGTACGGACCGCTCATGCGGGAGTGGCGATCAGAGGTGTCGCATGTCGAAGACGCACCGGGTCGTCAGGAGTCGGCGTGGGGTACATGCCCGAGAAACAGGCGTGACAGAATCCCGTGTCCTTGCCGGCCGCGTGCAGCATACCGTTGAGCGAGAGGTAGCCCAGGCTGTCGACCCCGAGAAACTGGCGGATTTCTCCGATGGAGTGAGTGGCGGCAATCAGCTCTTCCCGGCTCGGCGTATCGATGCCGTAATGGCACGGTCCGGTGATTGGCGGTGAGCCCAGGCGCAGGTGGACTTCCCGCGCGCCGGCGGAGCGGATCATCTGCACCAGCTCTTTGCTGGTGTTGCCTCGGACCAGGCTGTCATCCACCACCACCACGGATTTCCCATGGATCACTTCCCGCACCGGGTTGAACTTGATCTTGACCTTGGCCACCCTGAGGGCCTGCGTGGGGTTGATGAACGTGCGGCCCACATAGTGGTTCCGGATGAGCCCGTACTCGAGCTTGATCCCGGACACCTCGGAAAATCCCAACGCCATCGCATTGGAGCTGTCGGGGACACTGAACACCACCTCTCCGTCCTGCGCGGGCTGTTCCCGGGCCAGCTGGCGTCCCAGCTCCCGCCGGACCCGGTCGACTGACTCGCCGAACACAGTGCTGTCGGGCCGGGCGAAGTAAACCAGCTCGAACACGCAGCGGCTCACCGGCCGTGGCGCCAGCCGAGGCAGGTGGGTTACCTGGCCGTTATCCACCCGCACGAAGTCACCTGGCCTGAGCTCGCAATGGAAGGTGGCCCCGATCAGATCGAGGGCGCAGGACTCGGAGGCCAGCACGATGCCCGGGCCCAGCCGGCCGATAACCAGCGGCCGAAAGCCCCGGCTGTCCACCGCGGCATACATGGTCCTGCCAACCGTAATGATCAGGCTGTAGGCGCCGTCTACTTGCTCCAGTGCCTCCCGTATCTGGTCATCTACCGTGTCTTCTTCGGAGCGGGCGATGAGGTGGACCAACACCTCCGTATCGCTCGAGCTGGTGAAGATGGCGCCGCGCTCGACCAGATCGCGCTTGATGGCATCGGCATTGATCAGATTGCCATTGTGGGCGATGGCCAGGGGACCGCACCTGGTATTGACGTTGCAGGGCTGTGCATTTGCCAGCACGGTGCTACCCGTGGTCGAGTAGCGGGTGTGCCCCACGGCAACGTCACCGGGCAGGCCGGCCAGGGTTTGATCGTCGAAGTTTTCCGAGACCAGCCCCATGCCGCGGTGCGAGCGGGCCATGCCCTCACCGTCAATGGCAACGATCCCCGCGCTCTCCTGTCCCCGGTGCTGCAGGGCGTAGAGGCCGAGGTACGCCAGCCGGGATGCGTCAGGTAGTGCGGAAACGCCGATGATGCCACACATGCTATTCTCCCGCCGTGCGGTCCACGTCGGCATGTTGCATTCGCCGGGGGATCGCTTCGTAGTAAATCCGTCGCAATGCTTCGGTGCTCCAGGAGAACAGGTGGGGCCCTACTCGGAGTTCCAGGGTGCCAGCGCTCTCGACCAACCCGGCCCGGAAGATCGGTACCTCGTGCTTATCCGCCAATGCGATGAGTGGCCGGGCAGAAGCCTGGGAACATGAAATGACCGCTCGGGCGCCGTCCTCCCCGAACAAGAGACCATCCAGGGGCAGCTCCGGCGCGTAGCCGGTCAGGTCGAGTCCGGCACCGAGGCTTCCCGGGACATAAGGGCCGCCGATCACGGCCTCAGCCAGCGTCACCGCCAGGCCGCCTTCGGAGCAGTCATGCGCCGAGCGCAGCAGCCCGCGCTGAGCTGCGGTCACCAGGAAGCGTTGCAGCCGGACCTCGGCGTCGAGATCCACCGCCGG
>DATKJJ010000551.1:0-2076 GCA_035543695.1 Gemmatimonadales bacterium
CGCGCTCGCGGCGCTGGCTCGGCTGAAGGGCAGGCCGGAGGGTAAGCCGTTCCTGCTCCTGATCTCCAGCCGGCGCATGGCCGAGGAGTGGGGACTTGTGTTCACGGCGTCGGCTACGGCGCTATCCGATGCGTTCTGGCCGGGTCCGCTGACCCTGGTTCTTCGCGGCGGTGAGGGGCGTTTGCCGGACGAGCTCAGGGGGCGGGAAGGCGGAATAGCGGTCCGGTATACGTCCCACCCCGGCATCGCTCGCCTGGTGGCGGCCCTCGGCGAGCCGCTGACCTCCACCTCCGCCAATCGTCCAGGCAACCCTCCGGCACCCGGGGCAGACCGGCTGATCGAAGTTTTCGGGCCGGAGGAGCGTAACGGCGAGCTGCTGGTGCTCGATGGAGGCGTTCTCGGCAACGTCCCGCCATCAACTCTGGTCGATTGCACCGACGCCGTACCGCGTCTGGTGCGCGAAGGCGCGCTGCCAAGGAGTGAACTACGGCGGGCGGCGGGAAGACTGGCACCATGAACACTGCCCCGCTGCCGCGCCGCCCCGCTGCTTTGCTTATCTTCTAGCGATGCACGTCCTCTTCGTCTGCACGGGAAACACCTGCCGCAGTCCCATGGCCGAAGCATTGTTGCGCGAGGCGCTCGCCAGCCGCGGGGCGGAGCAGATTACGGTATCGTCCGCCGGCACCGGCGCGTGGGATGGGGCGCCAATCTCCGAAGGTGCTTATCTGGTCGGACTGGAGCACGGCTTGGATCTCAGCAGCCATCGCGCACAGCTGCTCACCCGCGAGGCGGTCAAGGCCGCCGACCTGATTCTCACCATGTCCAGTAACCATCGGGCCCGGGTGGCAGAGCTCGGCGGAGAAGAGAAGGTCTATGTTCTGGGCGATTACGCCGGACGGGAAGCGGGCCGCATCGAGGTGAGCGATCCTTTCGGCTCCGATCTTGCCAGCTACCGTCAGACCTATGATGAGCTTCAGGAGCTGATCGGCGGGGTAGTCAGCCGGGTGGCCGGCACCGTGCGGTGATCAGCGGCAATTCCCGGGTCCTCGTCATTCTGGGAAACCCGGTCTCACACTCCCTCTCTCCCGCCATGCATAACGCCGCCTTCCGCGCCCTCGGAATGACCGCGGTGTACGTGCCTCTGCGATGCCGGGCGGAGGATCTCGCTTCTCTACTCCGGGGCATTGCCCATGCGGGCGGCGGTGGGAACGTGACGGTTCCGCACAAGGAGATCGCCGCTCGGTCGGTCGACACCTCCCGTGAGCTGGTGCAGACGGTAGAAGCCTGCAACACCTTCTGGAACGAGGATGGCAAGACGGTGGGAGACAACACCGACGTGCCCGGTCTACTGGAGGCCTTGCACCAGCTCGAGGTGAGGCAGGAGCCGTGGTTCATCCAGGGGACCGGCGGAGGAGCGAGGGCGGCGGCGGTCGCCGCGGCGCAGCATGGGGTGCCGATTGCCGTCGGTTCGCGGGATCCGCGCCGGCAGACTGAGTTCGAGCACTGGATAGGTTCGCGCGGCGTTGCGCTGGCCGAGCCTTCAAGGTGCCGGGTGCTGATCAACGCCACCCCTTTGGGGCTGAAGCCGACAGATCCTCTTCCAATCGACGTGGCCCGGTTTCCCCGGGCGGACGTAGCCTTCGACATGGTCTACGCGCCCGGCGAGACCCGCTGGATCCGCAGCGTGCGACCGCGGGTGCGCCGCTCCGCGGATGGCCGCGCCATGCTGGTGGCTCAGGGGGCCGCGGCCTTCGAGCGTTGGTTTCCCGGCAAGCGCGCTCCGGTCGAGGTCATGCGAGCAGCGGTGAATGGCGCACTCCGTTAGGGACACACTGACCCGGGTCGAACGCTGGCTGCTGCCGCCGGCGTGCCTGCTTTGCCACGAGCCGGTGCCCGAGCGGGAAAATGACAGCCTGATCTGCAGTGTGTGCCGCTCGCGCTGGCGTTCCGTGCCCCATCCGCTGTGCCACCGGTGCGGGCAGCCCAGCCTGCGGGATCTCGACTGCCGTCTGTGTCAACAATGGCCTGCCGGGCTGTCCCGGGTCCGCAGCGCGGTGTGGCTGGAGGGCTCCGCCA
>DATKJJ010000552.1:0-5643 GCA_035543695.1 Gemmatimonadales bacterium
CGCTTCCCCGTGTCCTGACGTACCCCTTCCGCATCATGGTTCGCCCGCTCGCTGTTCACAACATGACGGACTGGCTCGCGGCCCTCTGGCCTGCCCTGCTCCTCATGGTGCTGCACTATGTCTGGGTGGTTCGCTCTGACACCGCGTTCGAGGAAGCAGCGGCGGGAGTATCGCTCCGCAGAGCCACCGCGCTGACGAGTGGAAGCGTCCGCGCTTCTACCACTCGGTCCCAGCCCAGACGGACGCTGGTTCGGCTGGCCGCTACTGGATGGCCAGCGGGGGCCATTCTGTGGAAGAATCTGGTGGCAGCTACCCGAACGCGCAGGATCCGCAACGTGGCGGTTTCGCTCGCGCTGGCTGGTGGAATCGTGGCCGTGCTCTCGTTTGATCCAGAAGGGACCTTCGCTGAGGCTGCTGGCTGGCTCGCCCTTTTTTGGGCCGGCGTGATGATGATCACCGGGCCACAGTACGTGCGGAACGACCTGCGGGGCGATCTGCTGAAGCTGGATCTGCTGCGAAGCTACCCGCTGCGGGGCTGGTCCGTGGTTCTGGCTGAAACGGCAGCCTCGACCCTGATGCTGACCCTGCTGCAGATCGCTTTGCTGGGCCTGAGCTATCTCGCGTTTCTGGGAAATCAGACCCTGGAGCCGGGGCTGCAAGAGCGAACGCTGCTCCTGCTTCTCAGCCTGATATTTCTGCCGCCGATCAACCTGCTGGGCATGCTGATTCAGAACGGAGCGGCCCTGCTCTACCCGGCCTGGGTCCGGGTGGGCGCAGGGCGTCCGGGCGGAGTGGAGACCCTCGGTCAGAACCTCCTCATGGTTATCGCATTCGCGGTGCTGCTCGCCCTGACACTGCTGATCCCGGCGACACTGGCCGGTGGCAGCTATCTCCTGCTCCGGGGAAGCCTGGAAGAGTGGGCCCTGATTCCAGCCGGCGGGCTTGCAATTCTTGCGATGGGATTCGAGGCCACCTGGATGGTGGAGTGGCTGGGCGGTCTCTTTGAGCGGACCGATCCGGTTGCGGCCGGGATCACGGCCTGATCGAGAGGCGCCGCTCAGCCGCGGGGATGAAACTGCTTGTGCACCGATCGCAAATATTCCCGGTCCACGTGGGTGTAGATCTGCGTGGTGGAGAGGTCGGCGTGGCCCAGCATCTCCTGCACCGCCCGAAGGTCTGCCCCGCCTTCCAGCAAGTGAGTCGCAAAACTGTGACGCAGCGTGTGCGGAGTCACTCGCTTGGTAATGCCGGCGCGCTCGGCCGCGCGTTTGACCACACCCCATGCGCCAACCCGGGAGAGCGGCTCGCCCCGGGCATTGAGAAGCACGCGTCCCTTGCTCTTTCCCCGGTCCAGCTCGGGCCGCATGGTGTGGAGGTATACCGACACGGCACCGATGACGCTCCGGCCGATGGGCACCAGTCGCTCCTTGCTGCCCTTTCCGAACACCCGAATCAGATTCTCGGTCAGCAGCAAGTCGGTGAGGCCGAGCGAGCATAGCTCCGAGACTCTCAATCCCGCGCCATAGGCCAGCTCCAGCAGCGACCGATCGCGCCAGGCCAGCGGTTGTTCGACCTTGGGTGAGCCAAGCAGTGCCTCGACCTCAATGACGCTCAAGGTCCCCGGCAGCACCCGCCCCCGACGAGGACTTTCCAGGCGGTCGCTGGGGTCGTTCTGTACCCGTCCCTCTCCCAGCAGAAATCCATAGTACGTCCGGATGGCCGACACGCTCCGGCGGATCGAGGATGGGCTGAGGCCTAGATCCTTGAGCAGAAACACGAATTCCCGGAGCAGGACACGGGTGAGCCGTGCGGGATCCCGGATACCACGCGAAGTGGCGAAGTCTCCCATCCGGCGCAGGTCCCGGAGATATGCTTCGACGGTGTTGGCGCTATGCCCGGACTCGAGCGCGAGGAAGTCGCGAAAGCTTTCCAGCCAGAAATCCCGATCGATCTGCAGCCGGACGGCTGTTGCGCTCATGGCTGGCCTGACCGCTGGAGACGAGTGCGAACTTCGATCAGGTCCTCCTTGCGAAGGCCGAGGAGCTCTCCTGCCAGGTGCATGAGCCGCTCCTCGTGCTGCCCTATGGCACCGTCACTGAACGCGACCGTCCACATTCGCTCCACCAGAGCGAGTCGCTGGTTCTGGCCGAAACGGCGGCGCAATTGGGTGGCGTACTCGGCAAAGCGCGTCTTTCGATCCAGCTCGGGCTCCGGCGAGGGCTGCCCCTCCGGCGTCAGCCCCCAGCGATCCCTGAGGTGGGCGGCCACCAGCTCTCGATCCGCTTCGGTGAGTGCGGTATCGGCATAAGCCAGCTCCAGCACCAGCAGGGCGGCAGCCTGCTGGGCCGACCCCTCGGCGATCTCCGATCCGGCGAGAAACGTCGGGGTCGCCGGGTCTAGTGCCTCACGGGTGGCGTGCCATACCCGCTCGCGCTGCCGGCGCCGGCGGTTGCGCAGGTACGCCACGACCGCAAGCAGCACCAGCACGCCGGCAATGATGCCGAGCGTCCGGTTCACTCCCAGAAGTATGTGGTTGATCCGGCCCCATTCGGCCCCGATCACCGAGCCCAGCACGGTGATGCTCCCGTACCAGATGGCGGATGCTATCCCCATCGGCACCAGCGTGCGCATGGCGCTCAGATGAATCAGACCGGCGAATGGCGGCACCACCGCGCGGATCCCGGGCAGGAAACGGCTGACAAATATTCCGGCGACGCCGAAGCGGAGATATTCGCGTTCGATGATGGCCAGCGAACGCGGGGCGAGGAGCCGGCGCCCCAGCTTGGTAGCGAAGAGCCTCCGGCCGTACCGTCGGGATATCAGATACACCGCCGCGGCGCCGGCCAGGTTGGCTACCCAGGTCACCAGAAACACGCCGATCGGGGTGGTCAGACCGCGGTTGGTGAGAAAGGCACCCAGCGCCACTGCAGCATCCGAGGGCACCGGGGGAATCACGTTCTCGATGGCAGCTAACAGAGCGAGAACCGTGTATACCGCGCCGGGCGGAAGCTGCGAGACCCACCCGAGCAGGGACTCTATCAGCGGGCCTCCAGGGTGCAGACCGCAATGACCGCGACGCCCTCGCCCCGTCCGATGAAGCCCATTCCTTCATTGGTCTTGGCCTTGAGGCTGACCGAGCCGGGGCTGGCGCTCAGCCGGCCGGCCAGGGTCGCCGCCATCTCTTCGAGGTGGGGGCCCAGCCGGGGCTGTTCGGTGATGATGGTCAGGTCGGCCTGCTGGAGGGAAAACCCGCGAGACGTCACCAACTCATGAGCCCTGCGCAGCAGCTCCATCGAGTCGGCGTCTTTCCAGCGAGGATCGTGGTCGGGGAACAGGCGACCAATGTCCCCGGCCGCCGCCGCGCCCAGCATGGCGTCAATCAGGGCGTGAGCCACAGCATCGGCGTCCGAGTGACCGGCCAGACCGGCAGGGTGAGGAATTGTGACGCCACCCAGCACCAGCGGACGACCCTCGACAAATCGGTGCGAGTCGTAGCCGATGCCGACCCGGATCATGCGGCCACGGTGGCGGGCTCATCGATGATCGAGTAGTCCTGACGCCTGCGTCTCACGAGGTATCCCGCGTCGCGGATGCAGCGCTCCATCTCCTCGATGGTGGCTCGGTGGGTGGTGCCGGCCGAGGAGACGACGTTCTCCTCCATCATGAGGCTGCCGAAATCATTGGCCCCGAACTGCAACGCGATCTGGCCTACTTTGAGCCCCATGGTAACCCAAGAAGACTGGAGATTGGGCACATTGTTGCAGATGATCCGTCCCAAGGCAAGCGTGCGCAAATAGCTTACCGCGTCGGTCTTTTTGTGGTCGGACATCTCCGTGCCTTCTGGCTGCAGTGGCCAGCAGATGAACGCGGTAAAGCCACCGGTTCGGGCCTGCAGCTCTCTGACCCGGAGCAGATGCTCGATGCGATCGGCATCCGTCTCGCCCAGTCCATACATCATGGTGACCGAAGTCTTCATGCCCTGACGATGGGCTTCTTCCTGAACGCCGAGCCACTCTTCGGTCTGGGCCTTCTTCCGGGCAACACGCTGTCGAACCTCATCCACCAGAATTTCGCCGCCCCCTCCCGGGATGCTGTCGAGCCCGGCTTCCCGGAGCTCCCGGACCACGTCGGCAACGGACAGCCCGAAACGCCCGCTGAAAAACACCACCTCGGAGGGAGAGAAGCCGTGGATGTGAATCGGGTGATGCCGTTTGATGTAGCGCATCAGCTCGAGGTACCACTCGAACGGAATGTACGGATTGTGCCCGCCTTGGAGCAGAATCTGGACGCCGCCGATGGCCTTACACTCGTCGATCTTGGCGCCGATCTGCTCGAAGCTCAGGACGTAGCCTTCGCGGTCCTTGGGCCGGCGGTAGAATGCGCAGAACTTGCAGTCGGCGACGCAGACATTGGTGTAGTTGATGTTCCGATCGATGATGTAGGTGACCACCCTCTCCGGGTGATGCCGCCACCGTTCGGCGTCGGCGAGCTGCCCCAGCTCGAGGAGGGAAGCCCGCTGATAGAGCTCGAGATAATCTCTGAACTCGCTTGAACTTCGATCTATAACATCCATACTGGCAGTCCTTTGCAAGACGTACTTGCTGCGCCGTATCAACTCCTTTTGCCGGTCTGCTTCCCTGCTCAGCTGCCCCTATGCCGCCGAGATGAAGGAGAGCGAGCCGTCCGGGACCAGGCCGTCCTGGGCGAGACGCCGGAAGAAATCGGTGAGGCCCGCCAGGTGACGATAGGACAGGGTGTAATCCAGATCGCCCAGATACGCGCGACACACCGACTCGGCAACGCCAGTGTTGGCCGCTGCCGCTGCGGCGAGCTCGTCCAGGTGAGCCAGCCCCCACTCGCGCGACTCCATCAGCCGCCGATGCACGGTCCGTACACGGGCCGTGGGGGCATCCCGGCGGGACGCCCATACCGCAAAGACAAAGGGCAGTCCGGTCCACTGCTTCCACTCCTCGCCCAGGTCCACTCGAATCGGGTAGTGCCGCTGGGCCGAGAGATGCAGGGCCGCGTCGCCAATGACCAGCACGGCATCATGGGGGAGGCCGGCGAGCGATGCGAGATCGGCGGCTTCAGCCCGGGCGGTAGCGAAGTGTGGTGCAATACCCCAGCGGTGGCGGCAGAGCAGCTCCAGCAGAAGCACGGAGGTGCGAGACGAAGCGCTGAGCAACACCGTCCGCCCAGTGAGCTCCTCGACCGGCCGGCTGGAGAAGAGCGCCACGCTGTGCACCGCGCCATCACAGGTGATGGCGAGATTGGGGAGCAGGTCGTAGAGCGCCGCGTTTCTGGCGTACTCGACGGCAGAAACCACACTCACCTGCAAGGCCCCGGTGGCCATCAGGTCGTTCAGCTCGGATGCGGTTCCGGAGACGATCTCAGCCGGAACATTGATCAGGCCACGGTCGATGGCACCGTAGACCGGATAGCAGTTGATCCAGGGGATCCGCCCCAGCCTCATGCCGCGTGCACCACCGGAAGCGCCGCACCCCGGTGCATGGATGGCTCCGGAGGTGGTTCGTCGAATTCCTCCCGCACCGCCTGATAGAGGCTGTCCCGCTCCACGGGCACCTTCCCCGCTCCCCGGATCAGCCTGACCAGATCCATGTAAGGCAGGTGCATGGCCGTATG
>DATKJJ010000553.1:0-6518 GCA_035543695.1 Gemmatimonadales bacterium
TGAGGTGCTCGGTCGCCTTGTCCAGCGCGCCCTGCCGCTGATCCAGCTCCTGTCCCAGCAGTCGAACCTTCTCTTCCACTTGATCGATCTGCTGGGTCCGGCTCTCCAGCCCGCGAACCGACTCGTCTACCATTCCCATCCGGCGCTCGGCGTCTTCCACCGAGGTGGTGACCAGCGAGATCGTATCGTTCAGCCGCTGGGCGCTCTCCGCCTGCTTGGCCAGCTGACCGAACCGGGACTCGGCCGCGTCGATCCGGCCCCGCAACGCCTCCATCCGGTCCTTGAGCTCACCGCTCAACGTGCCGACCTCGAGCAGCCCGCGCTGTACATCGTGCACCATCTCGCGGCTGGACTCGATCTGCGCCATGGAGCCCTTGACCTGCTCCACCTCGGCGCGGATCCGCTCGACCGCCGGCTCCATCGCGCTGAGCTCCTTGACCTGGGTCTGCACCTTCCTGGTCCAGACGTCCGCATTGGCCAACCAGGCTTGGGTTTCCCCGTGGCCTTCGCGCACGCGGGTCATTTCCTCATAGGCCACCCGCATCTGCTCCAGACCGTCGGAGAGCAGCTCGCGGGTCCCCTTGAGCGTGGAGAGTTGCTCCACAGCCTGTTCCACTCCCGGCCTGATCTCATCCAGCCGGCGCATCCGGGCCGCGAGATCGGTCGCCATGGTGTCCAGCCGGCTCACATCCTGGCGCAGCGAGCTTGCCCGAACGGCTTCCTGAGAGAGTGCGTTCACTTCCTTCGTGAGATCAGCGATCTGCTCGCCGACGTTGCGCACCTGATTCTGCACCGCCGCCGTACCCTGAGTGGCGACATCCAGCTCGCCCAACCGGGCCTCGCACTCCTTGACGGCCTTTCGGAGATCGGCAATCCGCTCGCTCACAGCGTGGAGACTCCGGTGTTCCAGCTCGAAGGCCTCGCTGCTCTTCCGCATCTGCTCCTTGAGATCGGTGAGCGCCTGCCGAGCCGACTGCTGGGCATCCTCGATCTTCTGCGAGGTAGCCTGCAGCTCCTCGGTACGGGAGAGGACCTTGTCCTGGATCGTCTTGACCTCGGTGATCTTGGCCTCGATCGGACCGAACCGGCGGATCTGCTCCTCCTGCCGCCGGAGCCAGGCGTCGAGCTCGCGGTCCATGCGGGTGAGCTGCGCGATCTGAGTCGCGGCCCGGTCAACCGCCTCACGCTCCTGCTCCAGCATCGTGGTCTTCTGGGCGACCTGGTCCGCCAACGCCTTCAACACCGCCAGCTGGTGCTGGATGTCGGGAATTGCGGTGGAAGCCTGATTGATCGGCTCCATCTGCCGCTCAACTGACTGCACCCGGCGGACGACGTCTTCCAGCTTGCCGGTGGCAGCCTGGAAGTCCTGATCGAAGTTTTCCAGCCGGGATGTGGTGTGCCGGTGGGCGGTAAGGGCATCGTCGTGCTGGGAGCGCATCCGGGCGACATTCTCCGCCAGCTCACCCAGCTGTCCTCTCAGACCGTCCGCATCGGTGCGGAGAGCCGCGAGCGGACCCTGAAGGCTAAGGAAAGACTCGACCTGCTCCCGGAGCAGCAGCGCGGTTTCCACTTTGTCGCTGAGTGCGCTCATCTGCCCCTGGAGCCGCTCGACGTCCTCCCCGGCATGGGCAATCCGAGCTTCCGTGGCCGCCTGGGTCTTGATCACCCGCTCGGCCTGCTCTTCAGCCAGGGCCATCTGACCGCCGAGCCGAAGAAGGCCCTCGACCTGGCCCTCGAGCTCCGCGCAGCGCTCCCGCAGCGCGCTGATCTCCGTCGCCCGTTCGAGCGTCGGACCCAGCGAACGCAGATCGTTCGCGGCGGTTTCCGCCCGGGCAACGAGGGCTTCGAGGGCCACGGTGATATCGCGCCCGCTCGAGTCGATGGCGATGACCGAATCGTCCTCGCGGCGGCGACCTTTCAGGAAACTGACCATTGGCTTACTCCGAGGGAATGCGCGCGCGATCGGTCGGAACTAGGGCCAGAGCTCTGGCAGTCGCAGATCACTCGCGGGGTGAAGATGTAGCACGCAGGCGGACCGCCCCCTAACTGCAACGCGTGTGCCCCGAGACCCGGCTTGGCTTGGAGGATCGGAGATGGGAGCGGGCTCGGGCGCAAATCGCTACTGGCGCGAGAGATTGCCGAGCTATGCGGGAAAACTTCAGGAGGCCGAGACGGGAATATCGGAAGGCTTGCTTGGCGAGGTGCGAGGCCACCGGGCAGGTCGCACGCCAGGGGTTCCCTGTCACTGAGGTCCAGCCGGCTCCAGGTCATAGCGCCTCCGGATCTGACTGGAGCCCGTCACCACGATGGTCTCAGTCCGGGTGAGATAACCCTCCTGTTCGATCCTGATGCGGTGGCTTCCCACCGGCAGGGGATAGTCGGCGATGGGAGTCGGCCCGATCTCCTTGTTGCCGACGAAGAGGGTGCCCCATGGCTCGGAGGTGACAGTCAGGAGCGCGTACTCCTTCTTAGCCGGCCTGGTCCGCTCCGGCTCGGCGGCGCGCGTGGAGTCGCTGACCACGCTGGGCTGGCTCGGCGCTGGCGGGACCGACTCCGGTGGCGGCAGCATCGGGGACGGCACTGGACGGCTGGTCACCCTCGGTTGCGGCGACTCCTGAAACGGAAGCCACGCAGCCCAGGCCACGCCGGCGAGAGCGGCGCAGAGGCCAGCGGCCATGACGCCGCGCCGTGCTATGACCCTGCGTCTGGTGAGCGGCTGTTTCGTTGCCGCTTGCTGCTCCGATGGTGTCACAGGAGCACTCACCACGGTCCGTGGACCGGTCCGCTCTCCGCTCACAGCAGCAGCGAATTCCTCCATCCCGGCGAAACGCTTCCCCGGCTCTTTCGAGAGTGCACGATCCAGGGTGGCACAAAGATCGGCCGGGGCGTCGGGACGATTTTCGAAAATACGGGGAGGCGCCTCGAACACGTGCTTGTAGAGAATGCTGTGGGAGGAACCCTCAAATGGCTGTTTACCAGTCAGAATCTGGTGGCCCACCACCGCAAGGGCATACTGGTCCACCCGCCCATCAACCTCCAGACCCTTTGCCTGCTCGGGAGCCATGTAGTGCGGCGTCCCGATGATGTTTCCGGTACCAGTCAGGGCCGACCCGCCGTCCAGCGCCTTCGAGATGCCAAAGTCCGTCAGGACCACCCGGCCGTCTGATTCGAGCATGATGTTGGCCGGCTTTACATCCCGGTGAACGATGCCCCGCTTGTGGGCATGACCCAAAGCCATGGCAGCATCCCGAAGAATGCGTCGAGCCAGATCAATGGGCAGAGGGCCCTGCTCCAGGCGCTGCTCCAGCGAGCTGCCGTTGACGTACTTCATGACGAAGTAGTTGAGCCCGGCCTCGCTCTCTACCCGGTAGATCGGAATGATATTGGGATGATCGAGCTTGGCCGCTGTCTTGGCTTCCTGCTGGAAGCGATGGATCACCTTGGCGTCGTGCGAGGCCTCAGGCGGAAGCACTTTGATGGCCACCTGCCGCTCGAGCACCAGGTCCTGGGCCAGGAACACCACGGCCATGCCTCCCCGGCCGAGCAGTCGGATGATCTCATAGCGGCCTGCCAGAGTGCGGGCCAGACGGTCCTTCAACTCATCGGTTGGATCGGCCGGGACGCTATGCGCGATTTCCCCCGAAGGCGTTCCGCAGCTGGCACAGAACCTTCCATCCGGTGGCAGTGGCGTATGGCACCTGGTGCACTCGCTCACCGAGCACCTCTCTGCCCCACCGGACCTACCCTCGGGATTCCGACAACAGGGTGGTACATCGGTCTCCAAGCTCTGATGAGGGGTTCGACCAGACGCTAAACGCTCTGGTAATTCCCGGCATCGTATGGCGGACTCCGGGAAAGGCACGGCAGGTTATGCCGGCACCCTTCCTGGAGGTGCAGGATTTCAAAGGAGTTACAGCGTCGCGCGTGGAGTTGGGGAGCAAGGGCTGTGCCCTTGGGTGAGCCACCACACAGAACCACGCTCTGGAGAATGAGAAACTGCTGTGGCTTACCCTCGGGAGGAACGATGAAGCAACTCAGAGTGATACTTGCCGGGATTACCGCCCTGTCGGCCTGCTCCGGCGGGCGGGAACAGCGGGTGCCCGTGAGTGATAGAGTAGCGCAACAGTCAGACCTGACTCTGCCCGACACCCTGAGCCGGAAGGACACGTCGGTGACGCTGTCGTCCAAGACTGCAGAGCCGGCTGTCCCAGCCACAAAGCCGGCACCGTCGGTCGCGCAGACGCCCAGGCCTGCGAGGAGCCGGACGAGCGCAGTCCGGCACCGCAGCCACACGGCTGTGACGACACCCAGGCCTGAAGCGGAGGACACCACTGTCCGGGCCTATGCTCCTGGTGGCGTGCGCGACAGCGGTAGCTCCTCGGCGCCGGACACGGTTGCGAGCGCGCTGGAGACGAACGCGGAGTCGACGAGCACGAGCAGACCAGACACGAGTCGCGCCGTCAGCGCCGATACCACGGTACCCGCAAGGGACTCGGCCCCCGCGCGATCCGTTGATACGGCCCGTACCAGCGACACCACGGCGAGAGCGACGCCTGACACCACCGGCTCTGTCGCTCAGCCGGTGATCCCATCGGTGAGCGCCAGCAAAACCCCCAGCGCCGCCAGCCGCACGCTTCCGATCGGGACCGAGATCCACGCGGCGCTCGATGACTCGATCACTTCTCGCCGGGATACGGTGGGCTCCCAGGTCGGCGGCCACGTGATGGAGAACGTGGTGGGACCAGATGGCCGCACCTTGATAGCGGCTGGGACTCCGGTGCGTTTTACCGTCACGCAGATCCGCCCGTCCAGGTCAAAGAGCTCTCAGGGCCAGCTCGCTCTCCGGGCTGAAGGGATCTCCTTCAGTGACCAGCTGCAATCGGTCAAGGCGGAGGTCAAGCCGGTCTCCCGTGAGCTGCGCGGTCGGGGAGTGACGGGAAGCGAGGCTGCCAAGGTAGGTGGCGGGGCCGCAGCCGGTGCCGTGATCGGTGGAGTGGTGGGCAACACGAAAGGCGCTGTCATTGGCGGTGTCGCAGGAGCAGCGGCAGGCGCCGTGGTAGCATCGCAGACGGCAACCCGGGATGTGGTGGTGAAGGCGAAGACCCCGGTGGTACTCGTGCTTACGGCGCCGTTGGTGGCGCCGTAAGGTTCTGTGTCGGTTAGAAGTGAGCTCTCAAGCGGGTCGAGGGGCTGAGCTCTCGACCCGTTGCTTTTCCCGTCTGACCCGGATTGCGCCCGGCTCCGGCTCGATGGTCTCGCCTCGGCGCTCCCGAGCCCAGGTCTCGGTAAACTCCGCGCCAAACAGCACGATCAGCGAGGAGTAGTAGATCCACAGCAGCAGCACGGCGAGAGAGCCTGCGGCTCCATACGCCTGCCCCGGATTGCTCTTTCCGAGATACAGCCCGATCACGTACTTGCCCAGGACGAAGAGGATTGCGGTAACCAGAGCACCCACCCATACGCTGCGCCAGGAGATTTTGGCATCGGGAAGGATTTTGAACATCGCCGCAAAAAGGAGAGTGATGGCTCCCAGCGAGATCAGGAGGTTCAAGGCCTGAAGCACCGGCTCGGATAGTCCGGAAGGCAGAAACGCTTGGAGCCGGTCGCCCATGCCCGACAAGGCGGTGCTGATCACCAAGGACACCAGCAGCATGAATGCCACCACAAGAATGATCCCCAGCGAGAAGACTCTCTTGCTGAGAAACGCCTTGATCCCGCCCTGGTCCGGATCCGGCTCAACGTCCCAGGTGCGGTTCAGGCTCTTCTGGAACTGCCCAAAGGCACCCGTCGCACCAAAGATCAGTCCGGCAATACCGAGGAGGGTAGGCAGGATACCACTGCCGTGCGGCTTCTGGTCGGCCTTCTCGATGATGGTTCGAACCTGCTCGCCGGCGGTGGGTCCCATGAGACTTTGCATCTGGGATTCGAGCCCGCCGCGCACATCATTGGCATTCATCACTGCGCCAACAATCAGCAGCAACAGCACGAGCACCGCCGGCAGCGAGAAGATTGTGTAATAGGAAAGGGCCGCCGCGGAGTCCATGCAGTCGTCGGCGATGAAGTCGCTGACGCTCTTCTTGAACAGACCGACGATCCCGGTACGCGCATTCGCCATCGTGTTCACCGTTTGGTTAAGCTCGACTTACCTCCAGGTATGGTGGAACATGGGAATGGTGGGCACCGAGGTAAGTGACCGGGGTCACCGGGCTTAACGGACCCGGCGACCGTCCTTCATGACCATCATGATGCGTCGCAGAGCGCCAACATCCTGGGTGGGGCTGCCCTTGACCGCGACCAGGTCGGCCAACAATCCCGGCGCGATGCGGCCTCGATCGATGAGATGAAAGATCCTGGCGTTGCCGCTGGTTGCCGCCCGGGCGGCATCGAGTGGGGTCATGCCTCCGGCGACCATCGCCTCGAGCTCCCGGACGTTGTCTCCGTGGCTGAACACTCCCACATCGCCGCCAAAGCAGATGGTGACGCCTTCGTCCAGCGCCGCGCGGAAGCTGGCCCGCTTG
>DATKJJ010000554.1:0-5746 GCA_035543695.1 Gemmatimonadales bacterium
CTCGCAGTCTACGACCCGGCCACCAACCGGTGGACGGTCAAGAGAGGCCTCGGGCAACCGCGCTACGGTGCAGCCAGTGTGGTACATGCCGGAAAGCTGTATCTGATCGGGGGTACCCGCTTGAATGCTGACGGGACGAGAGAGGTTCTCCGCGCGAACATCGCCTACGATCCAGCCACCGACCAGTGGACCAACTACGCCCCGCTGCCCGCCGCCCGGACCGGGACCGGGGGCAGCCTGGTCACCCTCAGTGGAAAGCCACGGATCGAGGTAATTGGCGGCAGCCGGCCGGGAAACAACCTGCAGTTCATCCCCTAGCCATACCGTCAGCTTCCCCAAGACAGGCCCCGGTCATCCGGGGCCTGTGCATTAGCAGGGTTAAGAGCTCCATGAAGGCTCTTTCATATCCACTTCAGGCTCTACCTGATGGATGCCTGCGAGATTGAGAACAGACACCGAGATGCTCCCACCCTGGAGGGGATATGCGAGTCCGCGAGCTGATGCAGACCAAGGTGAAAACCGTACACCCGGACGACGCGGTGAACGATGCGGTGGTGACCCTGACCGACGCACACGTCTCGGCCCTGCCGGTGGTGGATGAGACCGGGCACATGATCGGCGTCATCTCCAGCACGGACATTCTGACGTCCGAGGCCGAGGCCCGCGACGCGGTTGAGCGCGAGGCGCTGTTCGAGCAGATGATGGTGCGGGACATCATGACCCCTCGTCCGCTCACAGTCTCCTCCGACTCGGATGTGAGGGAGGCGGCGCAACAGATGCTATACGCCGAGGTCCACCGGCTCTTCGTCACCAGTGGAAATCAGCTGGTCGGTGTGATCTCGACTACCGACATCGTGCGTGCCGTGGCGGTGGGTGGCTTGTAGATCTATCTGAGAGAGCAGCTACCTCGACCAACGAGTGTCCTATGTGCGCAACCATGTTGATACCACGATTCACCCCTGGCCAAGTCGTCCCCAGCGTCATAGCCCAGGTTCACGATGCCTGGATGGCCGATGCGAGCCAGCTGCTCGAGCCCTTGATGCAGTCGGACAGCAGTTTCTTCGACCGATGGG
Source organism: Gemmatimonadales bacterium (assembly GCA_035543695.1). Classification (GTDB taxonomy): domain Bacteria; phylum Gemmatimonadota; class Gemmatimonadetes; order Gemmatimonadales; family GWC2-71-9; genus CAVVWJ01. The sequence goes on from DATKJJ010000554.1 coordinate 1,074, forward strand.
CGGCAATGAACTACCTCAGCGATCGACTCCCGGAGCGGCTCACCCTCGAGCAGGCGCTTCTGAGGACCCTCGAGTGCTCTCTCAGCCTCGAGGACAGGAACAAGGTCTGGAACCAGGCCAATCGCGTGTTGCGGCTGCACGCGGAGCTGCTCCAATTGGACGACCAGCGCGTCGCTTTGAGTGACATGGCCAGGACCACCCGGGTCTTCCTCGAAGCGCTCAGGCTTTGGTACGCCGAGGTGGAGCTCGTGACTCACTCCATCCGCTGGCAGGAGCTGGGGACGTCGGCCAAGCGAGCCTTCGACCAGTTCGCAGCAGGAGCACGCGATCCCTGGCTGCCGGCCCAGAACAGACAGTTTCTTCCAGAGGAGAGTAACCTATGACCGCAACCCTCACACCTCGCCGGCCGCCAGGGGCCGCGAAGCAAACCCTGGGCGATCGTCTGGCTTCGAGGCATGACCGTTGGATGGCCGATTGCGACGTTGCCCTCGGACCGGTAACCGATCCCGACGCCACCTTCCTGCAGCGGTGGGCCGCTATCCGCTACATCGGTGACACCTTTCCCGAACGCTTTCAGCTGGAGCAGGATCTGCTGGAAGAGCTGCATCCCTTCATTCTGCCTGAGCTGAGGGAGCGGCTGAACATGCAGATGGACCGTCTGCTCCGACTCCAGCAGGAGCTCGAGGCACTCGGGCATCAGCGCGGAACGGCTCGGGAGATCGCCCGGGTCGCGCGCGAGATGGTTGATGCGCTGCGGCTGTGGTACACGGACATCGAGTTTGCCGTCGGCGGGTTGCCGCTGGAGGATATCGGCCCACGGGCGGTCCAGCTGCTGGACCCTTGTACCAGCAGCGCCTGGTTCGACGAGTTTCTCGTGGGGTGAAGCGAGCGAGGACGGGAGTTCTCATGAATGCCGCACATCTGGCACGGATCCAACCCGCGGTGGGGACCACACTGATGACGCTGGCGGTAGTCATGCTCGCCGGATGTGTGTCCCCACCCGCTGCCCCGGTGCCGGTCCAGGGCACGAAATCCGAGCTGAATGCGCTGGCGGGTGACTGGGCTGGCCACTACCGGAGCGAGGATACGGGACGCCGCGGAGCGATCAGATTCAACCTTCCGGAACAGGCTGACACGGGTCATGGAGAGGTAGAGATCACATTCTCGCCGGCTCTTCGGATGCTTCAGAGTATCGAGGAGCACGAGGACGAGCCAAAGCCCTGCACCATTCTCGACATTACCCTGGTCCAGGTGGAAGGCGGCCGAGTGCGGGGAACTATGGCTCCGTACTGGGATCCCGACTGCGATTGTCGGGCCCAGACGGTGTTCGAAGGGAAGCTGTCGAGCGACCGGATCAGAGGCACATTTACCAGCCGGCGAGCATCGACCGACCGGAGGCTGCTGACGGGAGAATGGGAAGTTGTCAGAAAGGAGGTACCCGATGAGGTATCGACCGGTACACCCCAATCGCGGTGAGCGCTGGCGCGTTCTTCCCGGGGACCGCTTCATCGATCGCCCTTCCGGGCTGCTCACCCATGCCGTGACCATCTGGCGCCCCCGCTCCGAGGTCTGGCCCTGGCTGGTTCAGATGGGCGCCGGACGTGCCGGCTGGTACAGCTACGATCAGATCGACAACGACGGGCATCCAAGCGCAGAGCGTATTATCCCCGCGCTCCAGCGGATCGAAGTGGGAACTGTCTTTCCCGCCAAGCCCGGCGTGACCGAAGGCTTCGTATTGCTGGCCTTCGAGCCGGAACGCTATCTGATTCTCGGTTGGCCATCCCCGGCGGGACCGCCGGTTGTGACCTGGGCGTTCGTTCTGGAGGAGCCCAAGCCTGGGTGCACCCGGCTCATCGTACGGGTGCGGGCGAGGGGAGATTACCGCCCCCCTTTCGGGTTGCCGCGCTGGACCGTGAAGACGCTGGTGCCTCTGGGGCATGCACTGATGCAGCGGAAACAGCTGCTCGGCATCGCGCGACGGGTTGAAGCAGGGGTTCTAAGGGAGGACCAGTAAATGGTGTGCATGATGACATGAGCTACGATCGATTCTCCATGGAGAGACAATGAGATCAGCGCTCAGGCGTACAGGACGGCTCTTCGGGGCCGGAGCCCTGGCCGGGATTGGCTATCTGGGCATGACCTGGGTCCGATATGGGAACCCATCCCGCCGCGGGCCGAAGGATTCTCGACTCGATCAGTTCATGCCGGTCTTCGAGGTACGGGAGGCACACGACACCAGGGTTGAGGCGCCTGCGTCAGTTGTATTCGCTGTTGCCCAGGAGCTGGACATGCAACAATCACCCCTGCTCAAGGCGATCTTCATCGGCCGCGAGCGACTGATGGGGGCTGCTCCAGCTCCACGGGTACCACAGAGCCTCCTCTCGGAGGTGCTCGCCCTTGGGTGGCGAGTGCTTTTCGAGGAGCCCGCCCACCTGGTGATGGGAGCCGTCACTCAGCCCTGGAAGGCCGATGTGAAGTTCCGGGGCCTTCCACCGGAGGAGTTTGCCGCCTTCAACGAGCCGGGCTATGCCAAGATTGCGTGGACCATCGTCGCGGAGCCGCTGAGTCCCACTGCGTGTGTCTTTCGCACCGAGACCCGGGTCACCACGACCGATGCCGAGTCGCGCAAACGCTTCCGGCGGTACTGGTGTCTGGTTTCACCTGGCGTTCTGCTGATCCGGCGGGAGATGCTGAGGTTGGTCCGCCGGGAAGCGGAACGCCGGGCGCGCAGTCATCGAGACGGGGTTGAGCCGATCAGCGGCCTGAGCTCGGTCAGCCGGGAGTAACTCTGCCGGCGAAATTGCTCGAGTACCTCGAGCACCTTGTCGGGTGACTCACCTAAAGCACCCAGGAGCGCTCCGCCCAGCTGCAAGCTGCCCTCGACAATCTCCGGGACTACACTGGTGGCACCGGCAAGAGCCAGCTTTTCGCACTGACTCACGTCTCGGGCCCGTGCGAGGATTGGGAGGTCCGGCATCATGTTTCGTAGCACCTGCACCGTCCGGGTGGCCGCTGCGGGCTCATCCAGCGTGATCACCACCACTCGAGCCCGCTCAACTGCGGCGGCCTTCAGCACCTCAGCTCGGCTGGCATCCCCGAAGAAGACGGGAAGCCCCTGGCGTCTCGCGAGGATGACGTGTTCCGAGTCGAGATCCAGAGCGAGGTAGGGCGCGTTGGCCGATTCCAGCAGCAGCCCGAGGGTCTGGCCAACCCGTCCGAATCCAGCGATCACGACATGATTCTGCAGGTGCGAGGTGTCTTCCATTAATACGCCGTGCTGGCCGCTCGGCGTAGTGTCGAGGCGCCGAGACAGGGCGCGGGCAACGCTGAGCAACAGGGGTGTCACCGCCATGCTCAGGCCCGTGACCAGCATCGCGATAGTGGTGACGGCTTTGGGCAGCACACCGGCATCTCGGGCAAGCAGAAACAGCACGAAGGCAAACTCCCCTCCCTCGGCCAGGGAGACGCCGACCCGGACCGAGACCGACGGCGAAAGACGAAACAGGCTCGCCAGGCCCACCAGAATTCCCGCTTTGGCGGTCAGCAGACTCAGGAGCAGCGTGGCCAATAGGAGCCAGCGATCCCGGAGCAACACAAGGTCGAGTCCCATACCCACGGCCATGAAGAAGAGCGCGAGGAGTAGTCCGCGGAACGGCTGGATATCTCCCTCAACCTGAGGCCGGTACTCGGTCTCGGCGATCAGCAACCCGGCGAGGAAGGCACCGAGCGCCATCGAGAGCCCTGCCTGCTCGGTGAGCCAACCGACACCCAGAACCAGGAGCAGCACGACCCCGGTGAACAGCTCGGGGGTGTTGCTTCGGGCGACGACCCGCAGAGCCGGGCGGACCAGCAGTCGCCCGATGGCGAGGATCAGAATGATGGCGGCGGTTCCCTTTACGAGAGCACCCGCGAGTGCCCTGAGAATGCCGGCGTCGGATGGGGCGAGCAGCGGAACAAGGGCCAGCAGCGGCACAACCGCCAGATCCTGAAACAGGAGCACCGCCAGGGCCACGCGGCCGTGAGTGCTGAGCATCTCCCGTCGCTCGACCAGGGTCTGGAGAACGATCGCCGTGGAGCTGAGCGCCAAACCTGTACTCAGGATCAACGCAGCAGCCGGCTGCTGACCCAGCGCGATCAACGCGAGGCAGAACACTCCACTGGTCAAGGCCATCTGCGTGGCGCCCAGCCCGAAGACGAATCGCCGGAGGGAGGCCAGCCGCTCGATCGACAGCTCCAGTCCGACCGAAAACAACAGGAAGACCACCCCGAACCGCGCCAGCACCGACGTAGCTTCGGCATTGTTCAGCAGCGCCAGCCCGGAGGGACCAATCAGCGCTCCCGCAACCAGGTAGCCCAGAGCCGCGCTGGCCTGGAGTCTCCGGAAGACCGACACCACCGCGACGGCTGCAAGCAGCATGATCAGGACATCGTGTAACTGGACTGCCTGGGTCACGGTTACCTCGAGTCAGGGATGCACTGCCACTTTATTCGGGGAAAGCACTAGAACCAAATTGCGGCGGGTGGAGTGGCCCAGACACTCCGATAAACGGCCGGAGCTCCCCTTGGCTCCGGGCTCCTGGGCCGCAAGGGCGGTGGCGCCGGCGAGCAGCGCCGCGGCCATGACCATCGCCGTTCCAATGGGAGGCCCACACACCAGCGCAAGATCGAGTGTG
>DATKJJ010000555.1:0-3506 GCA_035543695.1 Gemmatimonadales bacterium
AGAAGTCTCCTCATCTTGCTCCCCTCCATTCACTCTGGTCCACACTAGCACCCTGGATCCGCTGCCATGACGGTGAAGGGCTGACCCACCGGAATATTGAATCGTGTCACCATGAGTACGGCGGGTTCGGAGCTCACCACCACCGCCCGGTGAACCTCATTGGCGACCTCGAAATAAGCGGTACCGGGAACCTGTACCGGACCCTCCGTGCAACCATCCTTATTGAAGCGCTCGACCTTGATCTGCCCCTGTATGACGTAGACAAAGCTCGGCCCCGGATGGGTATGCCACGGCCCGGCGCCGGGAGCGAAGACGGCCCTCTGGAACACGATGTCCTTCATGGCGTTCGAATGAATCATCAAGTCCGGGAGCTGGAGGATCTTGAAAGGAGCGACTGGCGCCCGGAAGGTGAACGGCTCGAGGTCAGCGGTGGCGAGACCTGTGCCGGTGTGGTCGCTGCCCATCCCGGTGTGAGGGGCGCCGGGCGCCACCGGTGCATCCTCTGAGCAAGCGAGAAACCCACCTCCAACGATGAGAGCGACGATTGAAGCGATGAGCCTGTGGCGTGGCATTGGATACCTCCCGCTGCAGCGTATCTCTGAGTTGACGTGTTGCTGGGGAACGCGACTCAGGCTACTTCGCCACCGTTCCCCGAACGTGATCCCAGCGTGAAATCGGGCGGAATCCGCGGTTGCCGCCTCTCTAACCGGGGGTTACGTTGGATTACCCCTCTTGAATGCGAGGCAAAGCCGCATGAGCAGCCGCGGCTTTCCTTCCCTTTCCGCTCTCTCCACAGTCGAGCTCCGGTTGCTTGGCGGGGTCTCCGCGCGAGTGGAGCCCGGGCATGCGGCGTCGGCCCTCCTGGCTCAGCCCAAACGGGTCGCCTTGCTCGCCTACCTGGCTGCGGCCAGCCCCCGGGGGTTCCACCGGCGCGACGCACTCCTGGCGCTCTTCTGGCCCGAAGCCGACCAGGAGCACGCCCGCGGCTCACTTCGAAAGTCGGTGCACTTCGTGCGACAACAGCTCGGCCCGGAGGCCATCGTCAGCCGGGGCGAGGAGGAGATCGGCCTCGATCTCGACCGGTGCTGGTGTGACGTCGTGGCCTTCGAGGAGTTGCTGGAGGCAGGACAGTGGGAAGCGGCCGCCGAGCTCTACCACGGCGATCTCTTGCCCGGACTACATCTCTCCGATGTACCGGAGTTCGAGCGCTGGCTGGAGGAGACCCGGACTCGACTCAGGGGCCAGGCGGTCCGGGCGGTAGGGCAGCTCGCTGAACAGACGTCCGCCCAGGGGCGGATCACCGAGGCCTTACAGTGGGCGCGCCGAGGAGTCGAGCTCTCCCCCTACGATGAAGAGGGGCTCCGGCGATTCTTGGGGCTTCTGTTTGAGACAGGAGACCGGGCGGGGGCTGTCCTGGCCTATGAACAGTTCACCCAGCGGCTCTCGGCTGACCTGGAGCTTGAGCCCTCGCCGGAGACCGTTTCGCTGATCGACTCCGCCCGGAAGCAGGAAACATCACTTCCGAGGGGTCGATCGCTGTCCCAGACTGTCCCGGCCGCGCAGCCCGGGGAGAGCGCCCCCCGCCGGCAACGATCAATCTGGATAAGCATCCTGGCGCTCGGCATCGCTCTGGTCGCCGGCGCCCTCATCTGGAGGTACCGGTCTCCGCCTGATGCTCCCCGATTACCGGGCGCCATCGCGATCCTTCCATTCGCGTATCATGGGAATCCGGAGTTCAGTTACCTGGCTGAAGGCATGGTCGATCTCCTCAGCACCAAACTGGATGGCGCACCGGGGCTCCGCACCATTGACCAGCAGGCTCTCCGGGGATTCATCAGCCGGGAGCGCTTTGGCAACGACCTGGTCTCGTCGAGACGGGCAGCCGAGCACTTCGGCGCGGACAGGTTCGTGCTCGGGAACATCGTGGAGGCAGGGAAGCGGCTGGCCGTCAGCGTCACCGTGTATAACGTCGAGGGCAGATCGCAAGGCTCCATCGACGCCCCGGGAGTGTACCCAGCGGAGATCTTCGAGGTAGCTGACCGGCTTGCCCGGCACATTCTCTCGGAGGTGCAGGACCGACCCCTCACGCTTGCTCGGGTCGCCGACCAGGCCACGTCATCGCTCCCCGCCCTGAAGGCGTATATCGAGGGAGAACGGCAGCTCCGAAACGGCCGCTCGGTCCAGGCCATTGAGGCCTACCAGCGCGCCGTTCAGCTCGATAGCGCATTTGCCTTTGCGCACTATCGATTGGCAACCCTGACGCGCGACCTGGAGCTGGCTCGGAAGCGCCTTGACCGGGCGCGGCGTTACGGGGATAGGCTCGGTGAGCACCAGCGCGTGCTCATCGAGGCGTTGATCGCGTACTTCCAGGGCGAACACAGGCGGGCCGATAGCCTGTATCGCCGGGTTTTAGCCGCTCATCCCGACGATACTGAGGCCTGGTGGATGCTGGGTTCTCTGATCGTGGACCTGGGCTACCTGAATGGTTACGCCTGGGTCGACGGGCGCGAAGCGTTCGAGCATGTGCGGGCACTGGATCCGCGAAACACCGCCGCGCTCTGGTGGCTCACCGCTTACGCGACCAGAGACCGCCGACTGGCTGACCTCGACTCCCTCAGCGAGCGATTCCTCCAGCCGGACCCGGAACCCATTGATGCCGTCAACCTCGAGGGAGAGCTGGCGGTTGTGCGGGGAGACAGTGCCGGGCTGGAGCGGTTCATCGCCGACCTGCGAAGTCGTCCCGATCTCCCGGCCCAGCTCGGTGCGGGCGTTGTCGCCTGGACCACCGGAGATCAGGTTGTTGGGCGGCGGCTCTGGCGTCTCATCACCGAGCCAAACCGGTCGAGCGGCATGCGGGTGCTGGCTCGAGCGACTCTCGCCAAGCTCGAGCTCACGAACGGGCGGTGGCGAGCCGCGAGCGCCGAGCTCGACAGCGCCGCACGTCTGGATCCCGGCACGGCCCTCGAGCATCGCGTCTACTATGCGCTCACCTACTTCCTGCCGCTGCCCCGAGGCGAACTGGTGGCGCTGCTGGATTCGCTCGAGCACTGGGATCCGGCCACGGCGGGCCGAGTGGGGGATGGGCCCGCTGCCATGCACCGTCGGATGCATCGCTATCTCAAGCTCTACCTGCTGGGCATGTTGAACGCCCGGCTCGGCGAGGACCGGGCGGCACTGCGATATGCCTCGGAGCTGGAGAGAGCGGACAGCTCAACACCCACGGGTACCTTCGCGATCGATCAGGCCAGGGTTGTACGCGCGGAGGTTGCCTGGAGAGCCGGACGAACCGAGGAGGCACTCGCGACACTCGAGCAGGCGGGGTTTTGGACCCATTCCGGATTAGATCTTTCGGGTGACTCCCCGTTCTACACCCACATCCACGAGCGGTTCGCGCGCGCGGAGTTGCTGTACCAGCTGCACCGCATGGACGAGGCGCTGCGCTGGTATCGCTCGTTCACCTACGAGTTTCTCTACCAGGCTCCATCGCATTACCGGCTGGCTCAGAT
>DATKJJ010000556.1:0-4037 GCA_035543695.1 Gemmatimonadales bacterium
GATCTGAACAAGGTTCACTTGATGGAAGCGGCTATCGCTAGCAATGCCACGCTTCAGGGCTCCTTCACCCAGATCGAGCGGCTGGGCTACCGCTTGCTCGATTGGAGCGACTTCCGGGTGTACCGGGTGCAGGGCTCTCAAATTTCCCTGGTCTTCCGAAGCTCGATGGGCCAGCCCAATCGGGGCGAGCCGCCCCAGGAGATGGCTGCCCTCAGGCAGGAAGTGCTGGAATCCCGGGAGCGGGTGGTGCTCCGGGACACCCGCAAGGACGACCGAGTGGCCCGAGTGCTCGGTCACGCCCAGTCTCTGGTCATTCATCCGATCAGGTTTGGCGACGAGATCCTCGGCCTGCTGGAGGTGGAACATCAGAAGCGTCACGTGTACGGCTCCAAGGATCTGTTGGCGATGAGCACTCTGGCGGGCCAGATGGCCACGGCAATTCATATTGCCGAGCTGCGGCGTCCGCTGGTGCTCACCGTGGGCCAAATTGGTGAACAGGTCACGTCGCTGGCCCGGGTTGCGGACTCGCTCCGGACCTCGGCGAGCGCGCTGGCCGACGTTTCGCTTGGCATGCGTCAGGGCGCGATGGAGCTGGAGCGGTTCGCTACCGGCGGGCTCCGGGCAACCGGGTCCCTGGCGAATGCCTCGCAGGAGATGATGAGTCAGGGAGCCCAGGCTGCCGCGGCAAGCGGCACGGCCGCCGAGGTTGCGGCGCGCAACCGCGACGTGATCGGCGATGCCATCGCCCGGCTGGTCGAGCTGAAGGGTTTTGTCTCCGGAGGCGCGGATCGGGTGGCTTCCCTCGGCGCGCTGACTCAGCGCATCACCGGCTTCATCGGCACCATCCGTGAGATCGCCGATTTGACCAATCTCATCGCCCTGAACGCCGCGATCGAAGCGGCCCGGGCCGGCCGGGAGGGCAGGGGGTTTGCCGTCGTGGCCTCTGAGGTCCGGGAGCTCGCCTCTCAAAGTCTGCACGCCGCGCAGGAAGCCGGCGGGCTGCTCGGCGAAATCGCCGATCAGGTATCCTCCGTGTCCAGCCAGATGGAGCGCGGCCGGGATGTAGTGGCCGGAGTAGAGGAGCTAAGCGCGGACGCGGCCAAGGCGCTGGATGCGATCGTAGGCACCACTGGCGAGGCCGGCGGTCACGCCAAGGCGATTGCAGCCACCGCCGCACAACAGCGTGACGCGGTAAACTCTCTCACCGGCCAGATCGAGCAGGTTGCCGCCAGTTCTGCCAAGAGCCGGGCCGATACCGATACGCTTGCCAAGCGGGCGGGAGAAGCCTCGGCCGGACAGGCCGAGCTGGAGCGGGCCATCCGCGAGCTCGGCGACCTCGCTTCCGATCTCCAGCGGATCGCGAGTCACTTTGTTGTCGAGGTCTGAGCGAACACTGCCGGAGAAGGTCTACGTGGCGCTGGGCAGCAACCTGGGCGACCGGGAAGGCCACCTGCGGGCAGCGCGGGCGGCTCTGACGGCCCTGCCGGATACCACTCTGGTCTCGGCTTCCACCATCGAGGAGACCGCGCCGCTGGGCGGCAAGCAACAACCTCCCTACCTCAATCAGATGGTCCTTTTGGAAACCCGCCTTGAGCCCCGGCAGCTGCTCCAGGCCCTGCAGACCATTGAGCAGGCGCAGGGGCGAAAGCGAACCGAGCGCTGGGGCTCACGCACACTGGACCTGGATATCGTTCGCTTCGGAGAGAGGCGGGTAGCGGAGCCTGACCTTATCATTCCTCATCCCGAGCTGTCCAACCGCGACTTTTGGCGCCGAGAGCTGGCGGAATTGAAGCCCGATGAACGCTGACCCGCGGCCGCTCACGGTCACCGACCTGTTGACGATGAAGGCAGCAGGCAAACGCGTCGTCATGCTCACCTGCTATGACGCCATCTTCGCGCGACTGCTGGAAGACAGCGGCGTGGATGTGCTCCTGGTGGGCGACTCGCTCAATCAGGTGATCGCCGGTCACGAGACCACCTTGAGCGCCACTCTCGACCAGATGATCTATCATGCCGCTGCCGTCCGTCGGGGGTCCCGCCGCGCGCTGGTCTTCGTGGACCTGCCATTCCTCACCTATCAGATCTCGATCCCTGAAGCGATCCGGAATGCGGGAAGGGTGCTGCAGGAGACGGGCGCCCATGGAGTGAAGCTCGAGGGCGGGGGCCACATGGTAGATACCGTAGCGGCGCTGGTCGAGCGGGGAATTCCAGTAATGGGCCATCTCGGCCTCACCCCGCAGTCGGTCCATGCGCTCGGCGGCTATCGGGTGCAGGGAAGAGATGAGGAAGCCGCCGAGCGCATGGTCAGAGATGCCAAGCTGCTGCAATCGGCCGGCGCCTGCGCCGTTGTTCTCGAGCTGATTCCCGCTGCCGTAGCGGGCCGCGTATCTCAGTCGCTGACCATCCCGACCATTGGAATCGGAGCTGGACCCCACTGCGACGGCCAGGTTCTGGTGCTGCACGACATGCTCGGGCTCAACGAGCAGTTTGCCCCCAAGTTTCTCAAGCACTACGGCAAGTTGGGAAAATCCGTGCGGGATTCAGTGCGGACCTTTGCCGCCGATGTGCGGGACGGAAAGTATCCTGGGCCAGAGCACAGCTTTGACTGAGCTCACCACCCTGGCCGATATGCGTGCCTGGAGCAGGGCCCAACACGATGCCGGGCGCCGCATCGGTCTGGTTCCGACGATGGGGTATCTCCACGAGGGCCATCTCGCGCTGGTGGATGAGGCCAGGCGCCGGACCGATGCTGTCGTGCTCAGCATCTTCGTGAATCCGCTGCAATTCGGTCCCCGAGAAGATCTGGCCCGTTACCCCAGAGATCTACCTCGAGACCGCAGCCTCGCGTTGAGCCGCGGGGTGGACGCCCTCTTTGTGCCCTCAGTCGAGATGATGTATCCGTCCGGCTCTGAAGTGCGGGTCACGCCGGGTGCAACGGCGGAACGGTGGGAAGGCGCAGCCCGGCCAGGCCATTTTACCGGTGTTCTCACGGTGGTGGCCAAGCTGTTTCATCTGGTGCAGCCGGACCTGGCCTGCTTCGGGCAAAAAGACATCCAGCAGCTGACGCTGATCAGGCGAATGGTGCGGGATCTCGACTGGCCCATCGAGATTGTCGCCGGGCGGACGGTCCGGGAGCCCGACGGGCTCGCCCTGAGCAGCCGTAATGCCTACCTGAGTGCCGACGAACGTCGCCAGGCCCTGTCCCTCAGCCGCGCGCTGCTCGCCGCCCACCGCAGCTTTTGCGAGGGCGAACGTGAGGCTCCGAGGCTGGAGGACGGCATGCGCCGGGTGCTCGACGCCGAGCCCGGCGTGCGGGTGGAGTACATTGCCATCGTCGAGCCGGAAAGCCTCAGCCCGATTTCAACCGCGGACGGCAGAACCATTGTCGCCATCGCTGCCCGGATCGGCAGCACTCGGTTGATCGACAACATCAACCTGGCGCAGGGCCTTGGTTGATGCCGAGCTCAGGCCAACCCTGCCCGAATGGGCGGTGGTCACTCCCAAACGGCTGGAGCACATCCAGCGGGTAGCCCGACTGGCCGCGATGTGGGCGGAACAGATCGGCGTTCCCGACTCGGAGAAACACCGGTGGCTCCGGGCAGTATGGCTGCACGACGCCCTGCGCGACGCATCGCCGGAGGAGCTGGAAAGGTTCGCCGCCGACTCTCCGGCCCCCCCCGAGTTGCGCCACGGCCCGGCCAGTGCCGGTCGGGCGCGGGCTGAGGGAGAGGATGACCGAGGCGTGCTCGATGCGGTCCGGTACCACTCGCTTGGACTGGCCGAATGGGACATGGTCGGCCGCATTCTATATTGTGCGGATTACCTCGATCCGGGGCGGCCGTTCCAGAGGAAGCAACGAGCCGAGTTGGCCCAACGGCTGCCTGACAACCCCCAGGGTGTCCTCCGCGAAGTCGCGCGCGCTCGTCTTTCCCACATCATCGAATCTGGATGGCCCGTTCTCGAGCCTACATACCGATTCTGGAACAGTCTCGTCGCCACTGGCGGGAGCTCGCGCTAGGCGCAGCTTCGCTGCTGCT
>DATKJJ010000557.1:0-2071 GCA_035543695.1 Gemmatimonadales bacterium
ACGAAGGGGGAGAGCCCGCGCACCGCTGCTGCCTGGAGTCGCGAACGAACGACGCTGACCCCGGCGAGTTCGTAGACCTCAACGGGACCCGGGAGGCCCTTCACGGCCATGGGCCCGAGCGCGGTCGCCCGCACGAAGCCCTCAGTGAGCGCCAGGGTCTCCGCGGTCAGGAACGTCGTACCGGGATCGGCGAGCTGCTCCATGCGCGCGGCGAGGTGTGAAGTCTGACCCACGGCGGTGTAGTCCATGTGCAGGTCGGAGCCGATCGCTCGCACGACCACCTCGCCCGAGTTCAGGCCCGCGCGGATGCGAATCGTGACGCCGTGCTCCCGGCGTACCTCCTCGGCGTACCGCTTCACGGCCTCCTGCATCCTGAGTGCCGCGTAGCAGGCTCGTACTGCGTGATCCTCGTGCGCCACCGGCGCGCCGAAAAGGGCCATGATCCCGTCACCCATCACCTGGTTGACGGTGCCCTCGTAACGATGCACGGCCTCCATCATTCGCTCGAGCACCGGATCGAGAAGCTTTCGAGCCTCCTCGGGGTCACGGTCGGCGAGCAGTTCCATCGACCCCTTGAGGTCGGCGAACAGGACGGTCACGTGCTTGCGCTCGCCTTCGAGGGCGCTCTTGGAGGTGAGGATCTTCTCAGCGAGATGCTTGGGGGTGTAGGTCTCCGGAGATGCGAACGTCGGACCGCCTGACATCAGCGCCGCGCCGCATTCACCGCAGAACTTCTGTGTCGGGGCGTTAGACGCGCCACAAGCCGAGCAGACGGCAGCGAGGCGGGCTCCGCATTCCCCGCAGAATTTCATGCTGGGGAGGTTCTCGTGCTGGCACCGGGAGCACTTCATCCGGGCCTCCAGACAGCGGACAGTTCACATCATCGGGGAGCGCGTCGAGAGTAGCGGTCGGACCCATTGCGGTCAACGCGGAATGCCTGACCCCCAGCGAAGAATCAGCGCAAGCTTCAACGCACGAGCCTGTCACGGTAGGGCGTGCTGCAGAAGTTGTTGTAAGTTGGCTCCCCGGGCTGGGCTCGAACCAGCGACTTCCTGATTAACAGTCAGGCGCTCTACCGACTGAGCTACCGGGGAGTGTTCAGGTAACCGAGCGTCAGCTAAGGATTCACCATTCCTACCTGTCTGGTCAACTGATTTGGCGGGTACCGCGCGCGCCGGTCACTCGATCACCTTGCTTGCCTGGAGTAGAAGCGTCTGTGAAAGGGTCAGCCCCAGCGCTTTCGCCGTCTTGAGGTTGATGATCAGCTCGAATTTCGTCGGCTGTTCGATGGGAAGGTCGCCCGGTTTGGTGCCTTTGAGGATCTTGTCTACATAGGTCGCTGCGCGTCGGAAGTTCTCCGACACCCTGATCCCGTAGGCCATCAGTCCGCCATCGGTTGCAAACTCGTGCTCCGGGTAGATCGCTGGAAGGCGGTGGCGAGCTGCCAGCGATACGACTTGCGCTCGCTGACTCCAAAGGAACGCATCGGCGATGGTCAGCATTGCCCCCGACGGACTCCGCGGTGCCTTGCCGAGCCCACGCTCCAGCTGCTGCATGTCCGAAGCCTCGATGGGGTGGACCGAAAGTCCAAGTGTCTTCGCTGCGCTCTCTACGGCCCGACGCCCGGCCGGGGCGCCCTGATTGGTCGGACTCCACACCACTACGACGCTGCTGAGCCCGGGAACCGCCTCACGTAACAGCTCCAGTCGTTTGCCGTAGAGCTCCGTCCCCGTCGAGATGGTGAGGCCGGTGACGTTGCCTCCAGGTCGGGCCAGACTCCCGACAATTCGCTGTCCCTCTACGAACTCACTGGAAGCCGCGCCGATGACGATCGGAACCGTCGTCGTCGCCTTGGAGGCGGCAATTGCTGCTGGGCCCCCGTCGGTGACAATGATCTCGACGTTCAGAGCAAGCAGCTCGGCGGCCAGGGCCGGGAGTCGCTCCCTCTGTCCTGCCGCCGCTCGTAACTCGAGGCGCAATTCTCGATAGCCGAGAGCGCGCATCCCTTCCCGGAATGCTTCGACGTTGGGCGTATGGATAACGCTGTTGGTCAGCCATCCGATCCGCGGGA
>DATKJJ010000558.1:0-9205 GCA_035543695.1 Gemmatimonadales bacterium
GCCCTGGCCCTCGTAGCCGTGGGGAAGCAGTAGACTGAGCCGGCTGGTCATCCCCCATTTCGACATCCCCGCGGTGATGAACTGGTCGATGATCACCTGAGCCGCATTGACGAAGTCGCCGAACTGCGCCTCCCACAGCACCAGCGCCTCGGGCGCGGCGACGCTATAGCCGTACTCAAAGCCCAGTGTTGCCACTTCGGAGAGGGGGCTGTTGTGCAGCTCCAGGGGAGCCAGGGCGCCCGGCAGGTTAGCGATCGGAGTCAGGGTGGCGCCGCCCTCTGCGTCGTGCAGCACCAGATGACGCTGACTGAAGGTGCCGCGCTCGGTGTCCTGGCCGGTAAACCGAACCGGCACCCCCTCGGTCAGGAGAGATCCTAGCGCCAGCGCCTCGGCGTGCGCCCACTCGATGCCGCCTTCGGGCCCCATGGCCGAGCGCCGGCGTTCGAGCTGTCGCCGCAGCTTGGGATGCACGTGGAAGCCCTCCGGCCAGCTGTGCAACTGGTCGTTGAGGGCGATCAGGAAGTCCGCCGGAAGGGCCGTGTCCACATCCTGGCCCGGACCGCTCAGCCGGACGGGACGTTCCTGACTGGGAGATCGGGCCATGCCCGTCTTGAAGGCCTGCTGAATGTCCACCAGCCGTTGATACGCCTGGCCGGACTGCCGATCGGACTCTTCTTTCGTGATCACTCCCGCCTGGACCAGCTCACCGGCATAGCGCTCCCGCACGGTGGGCAAGCCCTTGATCCGTTCGTACATCAGCGGCTGGGTGTAGGCCGGCTCGTCACCCTCGTTGTGCCCGTGCCGGCGATATCCCACCAGGTCGATGACCATGTCCTGATGGAACCGGTCCCGATACGCCATCGCCAGCCGGACGGCGGAAAGGCAGGCTTCGGCATCATCGGCGTTGACGTGGATGATGGGTATGTCGAAGCCTTTCGCCAGATCCGAGGCGTACCGGGTGGATCGGGCGTCTTCCATGTCGGTGGTGAACCCCACCTGGTTGTTGGTTATCAGGTGCAGAGTGCCACCAGTGCGGTATCCCTTCAGCGCGCCGAGGTTCAGAGTCTCGGCCACAACGCCCTGGGCGGCGAACGCCGCATCGCCGTGAATGGCCACCGGCAGCGCCGCGGTAGGATCGTGGTGCGCTTCCCGGCCGCGGCGCTGGGTCTGTTTGGCCCGGGCCCGCCCGTCCACCACCGGGGAGACGTACTCGAGATGACTCGGGTTGGGCGACAGGCTGACGGTGATCGCCTTGCCCTGGGAGGTTACGTACGCTCCCTCTGCGCCGTGATGGTACTTCACATCGCCGGTCCCACCTTCCGGCGTGAGCTGGCCGGCTTCAACCTGCCGGCCACCCTCGAACTCGGCGAAGATGGTCTCGTAGGGGCGGCCGATGGTGTGGGCCAGTACGTTGAGCCGGCCGCGGTGGGCCATGCCGATCACCACGTCGCGGGCGCCGGAATCGGCCGCGCTCTCGATGGTCAGATCGAGCATCGGCACCAGCATGTCTACGCCCTCGATGGAAAATCGCTTCTGCCCCAGGTAGGCCTTGTGGAGGAAGCGCTCCAGCGCCTCGACTTCGGTGAGCCGCTGCAGCAGCCAGTGCTGTCGCTCGGGCGACAACGGCTTTCGATAAGCGCCGGATTCGATCTTCTCCCGCAGCCAGACCCGCTCCTCATGAGTCGAGATGTGCTCGATTTCATACGCCATGGTGCCGCAGTACGTGGCCTGGAGATACGGCAGTGACTCGGCGAGGGTGTTGCCGGGGACGGCGATGCGCAGTACCCGCGAGGGTATGGCCGCCATGATCTCGGGAGTGAGACCCAGCGTCTTGGGATCGAGCGCCGGATCGCCTAACGGCTCCGAGCCCAGTGGATCCAGGTGGGCGGCAAGGTGACCGTGCATACGGAAGGCTTTGACCAGCGCCATGGCGGCGGCCACATGGTAGAGCATTTCCGGCGCAACCGGCTCGGTCGAAGCCGCCCTCCGGGAGGATGGCCGGAGCGCTCCAACCGGAGCGCCCGCCTTGACGCCCAGACTCCGGGCTGCCTGATCGTAGAAGCCCTCTTCGCCCTGGAGCAGGCGGTCAACGATGCCGAGGAATGCGCCGGACTCCGCGCCCTGGATGATCCGGTGGTCGTAGGTGCTGGTGACGGTCATGACCTTGCTGATGCCGAGCTCGGCGAGCCGGTCTTCCGCCAGGGAGGAAAATTCAGCCGGGTAGCCGATGGCGCCCACGGCGATGATGCTGCCCTGGCCTGCCATCAGCCGCGGGACCGACGCCACTGTTCCCAGGCCGCCGGGGTTGGTGAGCGACATCGTGGCGCCGGCAAAATCGTCGGGCATCAGCTTGTTGGTGCGGGCCTTCTCCACCAATGCCTCGTAGGCGGCATGAAAGGCCGCAAAGTCCATGGCCTCGGCGTGCTTGATGACGGGAACGACCAACCCGCGGCTGCCATCCTTGCGCTGAACGTCCACAGCGAGGCCGAGCCCGATCCCGTCCGGCTGGACCCGGTGGGGAACTCCCTCGACCACAGCGAGAGTGTGCGACATCACCGGCTGCTGCCGGGTGGCCTGGACGATGGCGTATGCGATCAGGTGGGTGAACGAGATCTTCTCTTTTCTCCCCGCCGCCTGGAGGGCCGCATTCAGCTGCCGCCGCTGCGCCTCCAGGTTGCCGACCGCCAACTCCCGGAAGGTGGTGGCGGTGGGGACCGTGAGACTCTCGGTCATATTTGCCACCAGCTTGGCGGCAGGACCTTTTATAGGCGTGGCAGCGGGGCCGCTAGGCGGCGGAGCAGTACTCGGCGGGGCAGCAGGGCCGGGGGGCAGTTGGGCAGTGTTGCTCTCAAACGCCGGAGCGGCCGGATTCATTGCTTCTGCCTGCCCCGCCGCCCCGCTGCCCTGCTGCCCATCCCGCTGACCAACCACTCCACTCTCAAACAGCCGGCGCCATTCGGGATCCACCGCGGTGGGGTCGCGGAGAAACTCCTCGTAAATGGCTTGAGCAAAGCCGGCGTTGGCGGTCTCGAAGACGTTCGGATCCACTGGTCACATCCCGACGAAGGTATCTGGCAGGGTTGAAAGATAAGGATCTTGCCGCCGCCGCGCCCAGGGATATGCTAAGGTATTAATCCTCAACTCCATTCATCCACTGGCGGGGGTATGACGGCTTTCTCCGGACGATGCATTACGCTGCTGGGCCTGGTTTGCGCTGGCTTGCCGGCGTTGGGCTGTGGTGGCGGCGACGGCGATAATGGAGGGACCCCACCCTCCACCACCGCCATAGCCAAGGCCTCCAACAGCGGCGACGCGCAAACCGGTCAGGTGGGTCAGGCCCTGGGCGCTCCGCTTCAAGTGGTGGTGACCGATGGAGGCGCGCCGGCAGCGGGCGCCACCGTCACCTGGTCCACAACCGCTGCCACCGGCAGCATGACCCCGACTTCCACGCCGACAGATGCGAACGGCATCGCCAGCAGTTCCTGGTCACTGGGTACGGTGGCCGGGCCCCAGAGCGCTCAGGCAACGCTCAGCGGCGCCAGTGGGTCGCCCATCACTTTTACCGCCACCGCGGCCGCGGGTGAGCCGACAACACTGGCGGAGGCTGGCGGCAACAACCAAACCGGGCAGATCAACACTGCACTGGCTCCGGTACAGGCCAAGGTGACCGATGAGTTTGGCAACGCGGTGGCGGGAGTGGATGTGGCGTGGTCTGCTACCGGGGCCACCGTGGCGGCTCCCACTGTTGCATCGAACGGCTCCGGCATATCGGCAGCGACGGTAACGCTGGGCGGTACGGCCGGGCCCATCACGATTACTGCCGCCGCCAACGATCTAACCGGTGCAGCTCTCAGCGGATCACCACTGACCTTTTCGGCCACGGCGACCGAACAACCCCCTCCGAGCACAAACGCGAACGTCGGCGTGATCAATAATTCGTTCAGTCCGGCGTCCCTCACCATCAGCGCAGGAACCACCGTCGTCTGGACCTGGAACGCTTCGGCGCAGAACCACAATGTGGCACCCGCCGCATCAGAGCCGGCCCGCAGCGGCAAGCCGGTCAACGGACCTCATACCTACCAGTACACATTCAATACTCCGGGCACGTTCGTGTATTTCTGCGAGGTGCACGGCAGCCCAGCCGGGGGCATGAGAGGAACCATCATCGTTCAGTAGTCCGGGCTTAACATCCTCCCCGGATCACCAGCTCCAGATACCGCTCCGCTTCCTCCTGGATGCGGGGCGGGTCCCAGCCCAGCTCTTCCGACATCAACTCCGCCACCCGGTGAGCCACCGAGGCACCGTGATCCGGGTGCTCATAGTACAGATGAAACCGGCGCACTAAAACATCTTCCACTGTCTGGGCCAGCTCCCGCCGGACCGCGTGGATCACCTCGGCTTCGATGGCCGGGTGCGGCTCCACCAACGGCCGGAGCAGTCGCCGGTCGGCGCCCGCCAGATTGAAGATGCCTGCCGCCTCCGTTCCGTAGTGGCGCAACAGATGATCCACGCTCGCGGGAGGGATGCCCAAGTCCAACCCCCGGTCCCGAAACTGACTGAGATCGGCGGTCTCTCCCCCGGGGAGCGGGTCCTCGTCAGTGCGGGCCTCAGCGTGACGCTGTCGTCCATCTCGGTGGCGGAGCTCGCGCATGGCCAGATCCACCACTTCGGCCGCCATCGAGCGATACGTCGTGAGCTTGCCGCCCACCACGGTCAGCATTCCACCTGAGCCCTTTACCAGGGCATGCTCTCGGGAGCGACTCGACGCCGATTGGCCCTGGTCGGCCAGGAGAGGCCGCAACCCTGCCCAGGTCGCGCGCACGTCTTCCACGCTCAGCCGGGCGCTGGGAAAACGGGCATTGGCCGAGCGCAACAGATAGACGATGTCGTCGGCGCTCACGCTCAGCTGGTCGGGTGGTTCGTCGGTATCGCTGTCGGTGGTGCCGATGTAGGACAGGTTGCCCCAGGGAAGCACGAACATCACCCGCCCATCGATAGGACTGGTAAAGGCGATGGCTTCCCGGTTGTCGAGCCGGGAGCGGTCCACCAGGACGTGAACGCCCTTGGTCGGCAGCAGCAGCGGCTCCGCGCCGGCATCCTCCAGCCGGCGCACCCGATCGGCCCAGGGGCCGGTGGCATTGATCACCACACTCGCCCGGACGACGCCGCGCTCACCCGTCAGCCGATCTTCCAGCTGGGCGCCCACCACCCTTCCGGCGGTTCGGTCCAGTCCAGTGACCGCCATATAGTTGGCCACCAGCGCCCCATGGTGAGCGGCCGAGCGGGCGGTAGCGATCACCAGCCGGGCATCGTCGCACTGGGCATCGTAGTAGCGTGCGCCGCCCAGCAAGCCGCGATCGCGCAGCATCGGCTCGGCCTCCAGCATGCCGCGCTTGCCCAGCAACCGATGCGGCCTCACATTGCGAAACAGTGCCAGGATATCATAGAGCAGCATACCGGCCGCGAGCTGCCAACGGGAAATCCGATCGCCCTCGTGGACCGGGAACACAAAGGGCAGGGGCCAAACCAGATGCGGTGCGATGCGCCGGAGGATCCGGCGCTCCCGGTTTGCCTCCAGCACCAATCCGAATTCACCCTGTTCCAGATAGCGCAATCCACCATGAATCAGGCGGCTCGAGCGTGAGCTGGTTCCCGATCCGAGATCGTTCTGCTCGACCAGTATGGTCCGGAGTCCCCGCATCGCCGCGTCTCGAGCTATCCCCGCCCCGTTGATGCCGCCCCCCACAACCAGGAGATCCGCCGGGTGAGCCGACAACTGCTCCAGCGAGGCGCGCTCCACGGATCGCCGCGAATGCGACCAAGTACCTGGTTTATCTGGCATGCTCATCGCATACCTCGGGGTGGTCGCGTGGCTGACCTGGGCTGTGGCGAGGGGCGGCACATTATTGCCGCCGCCGAGCTGGGTTGCCAGGTGGTGGGGATCGATCGGGACCCGGTGGTGCTGGCGGTGGCGCGACGCCAGGCCGCCGCAGCGGGATTACCTGTGCGATGGCTGGAGCTGGATCTCGAGGGCGAATGGCCGGCGCTCGGGGTTTTTGATGCAGTTCTGGTATTCAATTATCTTGACCGGGCCAACATGCCGCGAATTCTCCAGCTGGTCGCGCCCGGCGGCCTGCTCATCATGGAAACATTTCTCGAGGCGCAGCGTGAGGCGGGCTGGGGCCCGACCTCGAGCGCGCATCTGCTGCGCTCCGGTGAGCTGGCCCGCTTGGTAGCCCCACTTACGGTTCTGTACGGGCGTGAAGCCCTGGAAACCGTCGATTCCGAGCATTGGCGCGCGGTAGCGAGTGTGGTCGCAATGAAAAGGTAAAGGGACAACATGGCTGAAACCAACGGCGGCCGGCGAGTCGCGGTTGTCGCGGGCATCCGAACTCCATTCGCCAAGAGCGGCACCCTCTTCCGGGACGTGAGCGCCGTCGCCCTGGCTCGCCACGCCGCGCGGGAGCTGCTCTATAGAAGCGAGGTGGACGGCCGCGAGGTGGATGAGGTCGTGTTCAGCCAGGTCGTCCCCTCTGTCCTCACGCCGAACGTGGCTCGCGAGGTCA
This sequence comes from Gemmatimonadales bacterium, assembly GCA_035543695.1. Classification (GTDB taxonomy): domain Bacteria; phylum Gemmatimonadota; class Gemmatimonadetes; order Gemmatimonadales; family GWC2-71-9; genus CAVVWJ01. The sequence continues at coordinate 6,567 of DATKJJ010000558.1, forward strand.
GTCTGCTGCCCCAGCTTCCCCCCAGCGTTCCGGCCTATACCCTCAACCGGGCCTGCGCCTCGGCGGCTCAGGCCATCAACAACGCGGCCGACCAGATCCGCCTGGGACACGCCGACGTGGTGCTGGCCGGCGGCGTGGAATCGTTGTCGGACCTGCCGATCCTCCATTCCCGCCGGTTCAGCCGGGTGCTGGTCGAGGCGAGCAAGGCCAAGAGCCTGGGCGGCAGGCTGGCCTCGGTGGGACAGGTGCGCCCACGTGACCTGATCCCGGTCACACCGGCCATCGCCGAGCCCTCTACCGGCGAAACCATGGGCCAGTCGGCGGAGAAGATGGCCAAGGAAAACGGGATCAGCCGGGAGGAGCAGGACCGGATCGCCTACATGAGCCATCAACGGGCGAGCGCGGCTACTGCCGATGGTCGGCTCACAGCGGAGATCGCGCCCTGGTTTTCCGGCAAGGAAATGGATCAGATCGCTCGAGAGGACAACGGCATCCGCGCTGACACGTCGCTCGAGGCGCTGGCCCAGCTCAAGCCGGTCTTCGACCGGAAATACGGCAGTGTGACCGCCGGCAATTCGTCGCCGCTGACCGACGGCGCCGCGGCCGTTCTCCTGATGGGGGAGGACACCGCACGAGCGCTGGGCCACGAGCCGTTGGCGTACATCCGTAGCTATGCGGTTGCGGCGGTAGATCCCGGCTGGCAGCTGCTCATGGGCCCGGTGTACGCCGTGCCCAAGGCGCTGGAACGGGCCGGACTCAGCTGGAAAAACCTCGGGCTGGTCGAGATCCACGAGGCCTTTGCCGCCCAGGTCCTCTCCAACGTGCAGGCCTGGGGCTCCCAGGCCTGGGCCGATCGGCTGGGGCTGTCCGGCCCGGTGGGTGAGGTGGACTGGGAGCGGACCAATGTGTCCGGCGGCTCCATTGCAATCGGGCACCCCTTCGGCGCGACCGGTGCCCGGCTGGTCACCACCCTCGCCAATGAGATGCGCCGGCGCGATGTGCAGTTCGGGCTGATCTCGATCTGCGCTCAGGGTGGGATGGGGTATGCCATGGTGTTGGAGAGGAGGTAGTGGCTAGTCACCAGACGCCAGCCGCCAGTCGCCAGGTGTGTGCAGAGCGCATCTGGCGACTGAGGACTGAGGACTGACGCCCATGTCCGCCTTCACTACCCAAAACGAAAACGGCATCGCCGTCATCACTTTCGACTTGCCCGGCGAGCCGGTCAACAAGCTCACCGCGGCAGTCAGGGTCGAGATCGAGGCCCTGCTCATTCGCCTCCGCGATGATGCCAGCACCCGCGCGGTGGTTCTGATCTCGGGAAAGCCCGACAGCTTCATCGCCGGTGCAGATATCGAGGAGTTCACCGCCCTCACCAGCCAGGATGCGGCTGAGCGGTTGAGCTTCGAGGGACAGGAGACGGTAAGCCGGGTCGAGACCTCCCACAAGCCGATCGTTGCCGCCATCCACGGTGCCTGCCTCGGCGGCGGACTCGAGTTTGCACTGGCGTGCCACTATCGCATTGCCACCGACCATCCCAAGACTCAGCTCGGGCTGCCTGAGGTGCAGCTCGGCCTCATCCCGGGCGCCGGCGGCTGCCAACGTTTGCCCCGGCTCATCGGATTGCGGGCAGCACTGGACATGATTCTGACGGGCAAGAGCGAGCGCGCCGCCAAGGCGCTACGACTCGGCCTGGTAGACGAGCTGGTCCCGCCCAGCATTCTCCGACGGGTGGCGGTGTTGGCGGCCGATCGCCTGGCCCGCGAGGGACTTCCCCAGCGAACGCCCAAGGGCGGAGTACCCGGGTTGCTGCTGGACCGTACGGGTTTGGGACGCCGCCTGGTGTATCGGGGCGCCCGCAAGCAGGTGCTCAAGCGGACCGGCGGACACTATCCGGCGCCGCTCGCCGCCCTCGAAGTGGTTCGGGTGAGTCTGGAACAGGGAGTCACTGCAGGACTGGCCGAAGAGCATCGCGCCTTTGGTGAGCTCGCGGTGGGGGATGTGTCGCGCAAGCTGGTGCAGATCTTCTTTGCGACCACCGCGCTCAAGAAGGACGACGGGGTTCGTCCCGGCTCCGCCACCCCGAGACAGATCCGGCGACTGGGCATCATCGGCTCGGGTTTCATGGGATCTGGAATCGCCGGTACTGCCGTGCTGAATGTCGAGGTCGACACCCGGCTCAAGGATTCCGATCTGACTCGGGTGGGGAAAGGACTCAAGGCGGCCAACCGCCTGCTGAGCGATCGGCTGCAAAAGCGAAGGCTGACCCGTCCCCAGTACGAGCGGCTCAGCGCGTTGCTCTCCGGCTCTTCGGACTACAGCGGATTTCAGCGAGCCGACCTGGTGATCGAAGCCGTGTTCGAGGACCTCGAGGTCAAGCGCAAGGTCCTGGCGGAAGTCGAAGCGGTCGTGCGGCCGGACGCCATCTTTGCCACCAACACTTCCACTATTCCCATTCGCCGCATCGCGGAGAACGCCCGGCGGCCGGAACGGGTATTGGGGATGCACTTCTTCTCGCCGGTGGAGCGAATGCCGCTGCTCGAGGTCATTCCCACCGAAGTGACCTCCGGCGATACGGTGGTTACGGCAGTCCGGTTCGGGCGCCGAATGGGGAAGACGGTGATCGTGGTGGCCGACCGGCC
>DATKJJ010000559.1:0-2102 GCA_035543695.1 Gemmatimonadales bacterium
CGGTGACCTTCGAGCCGCACCTCCCGGCAGGTTGGCAGGATGTGAGCATCGAGGACCTGCCGGTGGGCAGCAACCGGATCTCGTTCACTCGCGCGAAGACGGATGGAGGGATCGAGTACCGGATCGACGGCAAGGAGAGCGGCTGGCGTTTCGTCTTGAAGGAGAAGCCGGTGCCCGGCGCCAGGTACTCCCTGAACGGCAACCCGATCTCTCCGGATTCCAGCGGAATCAGGATGACGGATCGGCAGAACCGGGTACTGATCGTTTCGCCGTAGCAGCCTGTGCCTTCGCTACCACTCCCCTAGTGCCGTTGCGCCACCGGAACCTCCGGCGTGTGGGTCAGCCACCAGTCCCGCGCCCGATCCTCGGTCCACGCATCCACCCCCTCGAGCTGGGCCAGGCGGGAAGACAGCTCTTTGGCGGACTGCGGCCGCTGCGCGGGGTCCTTGGCGAGGCAGGACAGCACCAGGTCCTCCAGCTCGGGAGGAATCGGCCGCTCGGTCCGGGCTGACGGCGGCGTGGGGGGGGTCTGCACGTGCTTCAGCAGTAGGCCCATCTGGGTGTCGGCGGTGAATACCAGCTCGCCGGTCAGGAACCAGTAGGCCAGACAGCCGGTCGCGTAGATATCCGCCCGCCCGTCCACCTCGCCTCCGGTCACCTGCTCGGGAGCAATGAATGCCGGGGTGCCCCGGACCGCGTTTTCCCCGGTGCGGGTGACATTCCCGCCCGGAGTGTCCCGAACCGCCCCCACGATCCCGAAATCCAGCACCTTCACGAAGTCGTACTCCTCGCCGTAGCGGCAGAGATAGATGTTGGCCGGCTTGATGTCGCGATGGACAAGGCCGCAGGACTGCGCCTCGGAGAGCGAGTGGCACACCTGACGCAGCAGGTAGATGGCCCGCTCGGCCGGAATCGGCCCGAACCGCTGGACCAGTGAGTCGGCATCGAGCCCCTCCAGCAGTTCCATCACGTAGTAGAACGCTCCGTCGTCGGCCATGCCGAAATCGAAGAGCTCCACCGTATGGGGGGATCGCAAACGAGCAATCACCTCGGCCTCGCGCTGGAATCGGCGCATGGCCTCGGCCGAGGCACCGGCGTGACCGTTGCCGGCCACCGACGGCCGGATGAGCTTGATGGCCGCGGGCCGGGTCAGCATCCGGTGGCGGGCGCGCCAGACTTCTCCCATTCCCCCTTCACCCAGTTTCTCCTCCAGACGGTAGCTGCCCAGCTCTCTCGCCCGCCGGACCTCGGTACCCAGTTGGTAGACCACACGGGCACCGACATAGGCCATGGCCACCACTAGCAGGTAGGGAAACACCAGCCCGAAGAAGAACTGCGCCGGATTCACTCGGAGTGAAGCGCCGCCGGCCACGATCATGAGACCGATGATGACTGGAACCGAGCTCACCGACGCGAGTGCGGCCAGAACCGCCCGGCGCGGCGGGGTGGGCACCACGACCGTGAAGAGCAGGACCCAAACGGCGACCCAGGAGAGTCCCAGGAAGCCCTGGTGGGTCTCGAGCCCCTGCGGATCGCCGAACTCGGCCGAGGCGATGGCGTAGCTGCTGATGATTTCGAACAGCAGCCCGAGGTTCATGACGGTAGGAAGCGTGAAGCGCTCGCTCCGGATCACAGCGGCGACGAGGAAACCGATCGCAATCCCAATCACGTGGGGACCCCACATGAGGAAGCTGCCCAGGAATCGGGCCCGCTCCTCCGGGAGCACCAGCGCCGGAACGACTCCGGCCATGAAGAAGAGGAAGGCGTACAGCAGAGCGAGGATGCGAAGGCGGCCGGCGGACTGCCTGAGCAGATCAAGGGGGAAGCCGAGCGAACGCCCCCGGCTGGACGGGTCCCGTTCCTCGGCGTGCATGAGAGTGACCTGCTGGTTTATCGCGGGCACGACCTACGTTAACCCGGACTGACAGCTTCGTCTAATCTCACCCGGCTGTCCCGGATTCAGGTCGACTGGCGATGAGCCGCACCGCGACAAACTGTGGTCGTACCGTTACCCCGTCGTTGCCAAAACAGCCACAGCCGGCGATACTTTTTTATCTCACCGCAGCACCCCTGAGAAAAGATGTAGCCCGACAACCGCGCAA
>DATKJJ010000560.1:0-2169 GCA_035543695.1 Gemmatimonadales bacterium
GGCGTACGCGCTCCGGAACGAGGTGGCCAGCGGGATGTAACGGATTCGCCGGGCAATCTCCTTCCGGTTGTAGGTCGATGGGGGCCACCAGAGCAGATCACCGGCGCCCAGACCCAGACCGCTGCGATGCACCAGCAGGTCCCGCACGGTCATTTCATGGGTCACATAGGGATCGGACATGGCAAAGCCGGGCAGATAACTGGTGACCGGCTTGTCCCATTCGATTTTTCCCTCTTCCACCAGCAGCGCGAGGGCGGTTGCGGTGAAGAGCTTGGTGTTGGAGGCGATGCCGAAGCGGGTGCGGGCATCGACCGGGGTGGGATCGCCCATCCGCCGGATGCCATAACCTTTGGCCAGCACGACCTTGCCGTCTTTCACGATGGCGACCGACAAGCCGGGGACGGTAAACGTCTCCATCACTCGTTTCACGTAGTTATCGAAATCCGGCGGCGGCTGTTGGGCCGCCGTGGGTGCGCAGATGACGGTGAGGGCGGAAAGAACGGAAAGGGAAACTTTCTTTATACAGGATCTACTCAAGGCGTTTGGGCTCCCTGGTCTGGGCCAGCACCCGTTCGGCAAAGTCGAGCCGTTCCTGGGCCTCGCTCAGCTCTCCCTGGAGTGTGGCCACGTCCCGTTCCACCGCGTCCAACCGCTCCTCCAGCTGCTTGGCGGCAGCGGGACTCTGGGGCAGCCCTCCGGGTCGCCAGTGGCGGGAGATTCTCACCAGGCCGAACATGATGATCGCGGCGACAGGAATGAGTGGCGCTAAAGCGTCCGGCTGCATCGAATCTCCTCTGACGATCCAAAGCTAACCAGTGACCTGGCTCACGGCTCGGAGGGGCCTAAGCGCCCAGTATGCACGCTCTAGAACGAGAAGGCCACTTCTCGCCGGTCCGGCGGACTCGGCCGGCGATCATTTTCTTCAGGAGCAGATCATGGGAATTCTTTCCAAGCCAATCAAGACCTTGAACGACCTCTTTGTTCATACTCTGCAAGACATCTACTACGCCGAGCAAAAGATCACCAAGGCGTTGCCCAAGATGATTTCGAAGGTGTCGGACCAGCAGCTGCAGTCCGCCTTCCTGACCCACCTGGCGGAGACCGAGCATCATATCGTCCGGGTGGAAGAGGTATTCCGGATGCACGGCGAGAAGCCCAAGGCGGTGACCTGCCCGGCGATCGACGGCATCGTGACGGAAGCCGAAGAGATCATGGGTGAAGCCAGCGACCCCGAGGTCCTCGATGCAGCGGCCCTGGCCGCCGCGCAGGCCGTGGAGCACTACGAGATCACCCGCTACGGAACGCTGATTGCCTGGGCTCGGGAACTGGGACGGCCCGACTGCGCCGGCGTGCTGCAGCAGAATCTGGACGAAGAGAAGGCCGCCGATCTCAAGCTGACCCAGCTGGCCGAAGCCAGAGTGAATCGCGTAGCGGTCTAAAAGCTTTCGCGGTAACAGCATCAATTAGCGCCGGCGTCAGCCGGCGCTATTCTTTTACCCTCGTGCCCTTTCTGCCTCGTCTCGCTTCTGCGGTTGGCGTTGCGCTGCTGGCGGGCTGCGCCCACCAGCCGTCTCCGACTGCAGCCGGTCCCACCGAACTGGCCGTCGCCGAGTCGGTGTATGCCGATCTGCGCGACGTCCGGGACCGGATCGACGTGACGCTTGCTTCGGGGTTGAACGGAATCTCCGACGCCACTCCTGTGACCGCGGGGATCACGGCTCACAATGCCCTTCGAAGAGTGGTAGCCGCCCGGCTCGACGGCATCGATTCGGCTGGGCTCCAGGACGAGGACCGGCGGGCACAAGCCCAGATGAGACGGACCCTTCAGAGCAGCCTGGACTCATTGAAATCCCCGCACGCGGATAGTTCAACCGGACTGCTTCGTCCGCCCAGCTGCAACTACGACCCTCGAGCAGTCGCGGCATCCCCTCGGGGAGTGGATTCGCTCCGGGCCCGGATCTATGCCTGTTACGGCTGGGCCCAGTCGCACGTCGTGGTCGATGCGGGCGACACCCTCGACCGGCTCACCATTCTGGGCGCATTGGGGCGCACCGATGCTCCGGGTGTGCGGCGACGACTCTTCCTCTCGCTGGATCCAGTGTGGCGCAGCATGAATGGAGCCAACCAAGCCGCGAGTCCCTATCGCGTGCTGATCGCGGGCAAGATGGT
>DATKJJ010000561.1:0-8594 GCA_035543695.1 Gemmatimonadales bacterium
TCCTAGCTCTCCAGCACGAGACCCATCGCGACATCTCTTCTCCTGACCCGCTCGATGGCTTCGTTCACTCGTGCGAGCGGCATGACATCGACGATAGCCGCGATGCCATGCTTCGACGAGAAGGCGAGCATCTGCGTTGTATCCCTACGACTCCCTATGTAGTTCCCATAGATGGATCGCCGGGAATTGTTCAATAGCCCGCCGCTCAGCGACAGCTGCTTCAACGGCGACGCCACCAGGCAGAGCTGGCCCTGTGGCGTCAGCATTCTTACAAAGGCGTCAATGTCGAAGGGGACGTTCAGGGTCGAAAGGATGAAGTCGAACTCCCCCTGGTACTCGGTCAGGCGCTCCGGGTCCGAGCTGTCCGCGAATGCGCCTCCCAGCCGCTCGATCAACGCTCTCTTGGCTGGCGAATGCGAAAACGCCGTCACCCGGTGCCCCATCTTGTGGAGGAACTGTATGGCCAGGTGACCGAGCCCTCCGGCCCCCAGGACCGCCACTCGAGAACCGTCGGCCAGTCCGGCCCGGAGAATGCCTGCGTACACCGTCAGGCCGGACGAGAGCAGAGGGGTTGAGGTGGCCGAATCGAGCTCCGGCGGAAGCCGGAAAGCGAACCGAGCATCCACAATGATGTGCTCGGCCAGGCCGCCGTAACGGTCGACGGCAATGACCTTTTGACTGGCGCAGAGTTGCTCGATGCCCCGCTGGCAGAAGGAGCAGCTGAAACACGCCTCCTGCTGGTACCCGATACCGACGCGATCACCGGTGTGAAGGTCGGCGACCTCGGAACCGGCCTATTCGACGATTCCCACGATCTCGTGGCCGGGGACCAGCGGATACCGCGCGTCACCCCAATCATTATCGATGAACTGGATGTCACCCCTCGCGAGGCTACGATGCGTGATCCTTACCAGGACGTCACGGCTGCTGAGAGTCCTCTCATACAGAAAGGGCTCCGCCGTGCCGCCTTTCTCTCTTATCGCGTATGCTCGGATCTGCATGATTCACTCGGGTTCCATGGCCCGTTATGTACGGGGTTCTGTCACATGCATTGTCATTCTAGCGTGCGCACTAAACGAAAATCAGCGGATAGCCCCTGAGGCTCCCCCTATGGCGGGAGCCGAAATGACGATTAGAACCTCGATGCCGTCAGGGTCACATCCGCAGTTGCCCACGCTTTACGGAATCGCTCATCCACGGTTGAGGCCTCGGCAGCCTTGCCTGAGGCTCGCAGCGCCTGCCGAAGTCCGAACAAGGCCCAGCCGTTTTCGGGGAAGCGCCTCAGATCCTCTCGGTAGGCCGCCTCCGCCTCGGCCGTCCGGCCTGCTCGAAGCAACACTGCTCCCAGTGAGTGGCGGATCGGATAGTACCAGCTCGGCGGCTCGAAGTAGAGAATGCCGTCCTCGATCTGCTTCGCCTTCTGAAAGTGAGTGATGGATTCGCTCAGCTGGCCCTTCCGCGCGGCGATCTCTCCCAGGAGTGCATGCAATGCGATGTCGAACACGGGCTTGTTCTCTGCCGAGGCCGCTCCGTCCAGCTTCTCGACTGCACCGAGTTCGGCTTCCGACTCAGACCACTGCCCGGTTGCGGCGAAGGCCACACCGCGAGCGTAGTGAGCCATGGCGCTGGCATACGAAAGATCCGCCGGCGGGAGTGGCTGCTGGAGCACTTCCTTCCATCGGCCGAAAGTGACGAGTGTCAAATCCAGAAAGGGGACGAATGACTGCACCATCGGCACCTGACGGGCAACCTGAAGATCTGCCTTTGATAACAGCCCTCGCGCGGCATCGATGGCCTGCGCACTTCGGCCGGCCATCGTCGCCGCGAACGAAAGAAAGTGCAGGTTGTGCGGGAAATAGGCGATGGGGTACACGCCAACCGGACGTTGGTCCTGGATATACGACTCGTCGGTGTGGACCGCGTGTATGTTGCTCTGGATGGCATCAGCGTAGCGACCAACCCGGATGTAGATGTGCCCCGGCATGTGCACCATGTGCCCATCCCCCGGCATCAGATTGGCCAGGCGTTCGGCGCAGGCTACCGCTTTCTCCGGCTGCACGGCCTCGACGGCGTGGATGTAAAAGTGGCACGCACCCGGGTGGTTGGGGTTGGTTTGCAGCACCCGCTCGAGCTGGGCAACAATCTCCAGGGTGCCGGGATAGGGTTCGCCCGAGGGCTGCTTCCAGTAATTCCACGGCCGCAGATCCATCAGCGCTTCCGCGTAAAGCGTCGCTGCGTCCAGGTCATCCGGGTACTGTCTGACCAACTCACCCATGGCTTTCGCGTAAGCTGAATCCAGCCCTGCACGATTAGTCGGAGGCTTTGGCGCATAGCGCGTCGCCACAGCGCGTACGTAGGCCTGTTCCCTCGGGCTCTTGGCTAGTTGGGCAAGAGCCTTTTGCACAGCGGTGTACGCGGCGACACTGCTTGCGGAATCCGTTGGGGCGTTGACGTGGGGGCCATAGGCGAGGGCTATTCCCCAATAACACATCGCACATGCGGGGTCCAGCCGGGCGCTTTCCTTGAAGGCACGGATGGCTTCCGCGTGGTTGAAGCCGAAGACCAGGCGTAAGCCCTGGTCGAAGTAAAGCTGAGCCTTGGCGACCCGGGTCGAGATCTCGTGGTGATGCTTACCGAGGTTCGCGTACAAGGGGACAGAGTCGGCGGGCGCTCGGGTGGTCGGTAGGGCGAGCAGCACGGACGTCGCCAGATGCAGCGGATACATGGTTGGGCTCCAGGGCCGAAGTGAACTGCTAATGTACCGATCGTTCGGTACAATGCAAGACCCCTCTATGGCCACCAGGCCCGGCCTACCCCTGCCTGGGCGCCAGGAGTTCAGCCGGCAGCTGCTTTATTGTCCGGGTGAACAGCGACACGTCATCCATCGCCCCGACGAGAACCAGCGCCCCCTGGATCCGCATTACTGCATCCTCCGCCCGAACCCGCGCGAGAGCTCGAGAGAGCCCGCTATCGACGAGGGCCGCGGCGAGCGCATCGATCCATTCATTGAAGATCCCACGGAGTTGGTCGCGGAAACGAGCCCGGCTAGTACCTAGCACTAGGTTTCCGAGCACACAGGCCTCGCGCCCGCCTTCGTAGAGGGAGTCCAGAGTCCTGACCATGGTGTCGACCCGCCGCTTGGCCGATCCCGGGGCGCGAAGCGGGGTGAAGAGGACCGCACGCAGTTGCGACTCAAGGTGCTCGAGGGCCGCCCGCACCATGTCGTCCTTTCCCGCGGGGAAATAATGGTATAGGCTCGACTTGCCCAAGCCGGTCGCCTTGGATAGCTCGGTAAGCGAGGCGCCGTCGTATCCGTAGCGCCGGACCACAAGCATCAGGCGCTCGACGACCTCTTCGCGGGAAAGAAGGGCTGCAGGCATGAGGGACCGCCTATACCAGCTTGGAGGATGAGGCTGTACTGTACCGACCGGTACAATGTATGAGCCTCCGCCGCGAGGATCAATCCAGCGCTGGAGTTTGTCACTTCGAGTATCGGAGTTTGCCACGCTCAAGTCCTGACGGAGCGCTACGTGCACACCCGCACCGCGATTTTCCCCACGGCCACTACTCTGCCGAACGGAGCGAGCACCGGCCAACCGCGCGGTTGCTTCTCGCACCGACCCCAACTTTTGCCCCGCTTCGAGGCCATCCGTGCTTAGAGCGGCTGGGGTGAAGGACTAAGGGTAATGTCGGGTTTGCCGCCGATTTCGCGCGTTACTGGATAGTCGATCCAAACTCAAGCCTGTCCGCTTTCTGGAGGTCATCATGCAGTTCACCTTCTCCAAACTCGCGGGAGCCCTCTCGCCACTCCTCATCCTGCTCGTCTGCGCGTCGGGTGTCGCCACCGCGCAAGATCCCAATGTGATCACTGCCTCGGAGCTGGCCGGCAGCCGGGCGGAAAATACTTACCAGGCGATCCGTGATATCCGGCCTGAACTGTTCCGTTCCAGGGACACTGGCTCGCTGATGCTCTTCGGGGTTCGGCAGCCGGCGGTCGCCGTGAACAACACGCTTGTCGGCGGTGTCGAGGCACTACGATCCATTCCGGTTGATCAGGTGACTCAGCTGGAGTACCTCAGCGCCTGGGAAGCGGGCAACCGATACGGAGAGACTTTCCGGGACGGGATCCTGCTGGTGCAGACCCGAGACAATCCGGGGGAGCAGCTTTCGATTGCACGATAGATAAAGGAAAGGGTGCGGGTCTGGTCTGGCTCAGCTGCCAAGGTCTGAAGCCAACCAGTCCCGCGCCTTTTTCCAATCCCGCTGCACCGTCCGCACGGTGACTCCCAGCGCCTCCGCGGTCTCTGCTTCGGTCAGCCCGCCGAAGTAGCGGCACTCCACCACCTGGCTCAGTCGCTCATTTACCGTCGCGAGGCGCTCCAGTGCTTCATCGAGCGCGACCAACCGGTCGCTTTGCTGCGCGACTGCGAGCTCGTCCTCCAATGAGAGTGGGGGTACTCCCCCACCACGGCGCAGGGCCCCGTGACTGCGGGCGTAGTCCACCAGAATCCGGCGCATTGCCCAAGAGGCGACCCGAAAGAAGTGCGCCCGGTCGCGCCAATGAACCCGCGGTTGGTCAACTATCTTGAGGTAGGTCTCGTGCACCAGGGCACCGGTGTCGAGCGTATGACCGGTTCGCTCGTGTTGCAGTTGCCAGTGTGCGAGGCGGCGGAGTTCCCCGTAGACCAGGGGAAAAAGGTGGTTCATTGCCTCCGGGTCGCCCCCACGAACCTGGAGGAGTAGCTCAGTTATCGATGGACGATCGGCTGCCGGTTGGTCGGGGGCCATTGGATAGCACCTCCCTGGCTGGATAACAATGCTCAAGATGGGTGCTGGGACTTGGTGTCGCAAACCCCACGCTGGTTGGCAGCCTCCTCAAGCTACTGCTGGGCCACCGAGTTCCTCCTGGGCAGGTGATGTCGATTTCCGGGTCACCCGAACGATGTATGGGTAGAGCAGGCCACCAGGGCCGCTCCCAACCATAGAGGAGGTCCTATGCGGGTCATGGTGCTGGTGAAGGCGACCAAGGAGTCGGAAGCGGCGTCGGATCCCTTCGAGATTGAAGGGGCCGAGGAGATGTTCGAGCAGATGGGAAAGTTCAACGAGGAGCTGATCAAGGCGGGGATCATGCTCGTCGGCGACGGGCTCAAGCCGAGCAAGTTCGGGAAGCGGATCCACTTCAATGGGACCAAGCGGTCGGTGACCGACGGCCCCTTCGCCGAAACAAAGGAGCTGGTGGCGGGGTTCTGGATCTGGCAGGTCCGGTCGATGGAAGAGGCGGTCGAGTGGGCCAAGCGATGCCCCAACCCGATGCCGGGTGAGAGCGACCTCGAGATCCGCCCGATCTGGGAGGCGGAGGACTTCGGCCCCGAGATCGCGGCGGGGGTGAACGAGCAACGCGCCAAGATCGCGAAGAACCCCAAGTAGGTTACTTCCCGTCAATAACCATGTTGCCGTCGATGTCACTCAGCGAATGGTTGGGTCCGAAGTTGAGCAGCCGGCTACTGGTCTCGACCCGACGTCCCTTGTTCGGACCTTCGGTGATCTCGCCGACGAGGTGGGTCTGGCCGGAGACCACCTCGGCGGTTCCGTTCAATTTTGCTTTGAAGGATTCTGAAGCCGGCTCCGCTGTGACCACCCAGTACGAATGAACCAGTGCCTTGCCGGCTTGCCCGGACGATCCTTCGTCGAAGCCGAACACGAGGGTCGCCCGGCCCTGCAGCTCGCCATTCACCGTACCCGACATCGTATACTGTCCCGCGCTGTCCCGCTTGATGGCCTTCACGTGATAGGACAGCTGGATCTTGGTGTTCTGGCTCGGCTCATGGGCCGGAGCCATGCTCTGACTGTTCAGCGAGCTTCCGGTGGGTACTAGGCCCAGGCTCAGCACCACAAACAGGTGACTCTGGGTTCTGGTGAACATTGGTCGCCTCCTCAGAATATCGTGAATAGCTCGGCTCAGCCGAGCGTAAACGCAAAGACCTCCAACCCCTCATGCGGGCAAGCGCATCTGTTTCCGCAGACTCTTGTCGAACGCAGACGCGGGAACGAAGCGCCGAAGCAGGCTGATCTGGCGCGCGGCCCGTCCTGCCGTGTAGCGACGGTGCGGGTTGGCCTCGGTGGAAGCGTTCACTACGGCGCTCGCCACCAGCTCCGGTGTGTCGGCAGTCTTCATTCCGTCCCGCAGGACTCCCTCGGCGTTCGCTCGTGCCGACTGATAGACGTCGAGCTGCTGGTCTGCCTGGTAGACATTCCCCTCGAAGGCAGTTCGGGTGTAGGCGGGCTCGACGAGTACCACTCTGACCCCCGAGCCTCTGACCTCATGATCCAGCGACTCGGAGTAGCCTTCCACGGCGTGCTTGCTGGCGGAGTACAGAGCCATGAACGGCGCCGGAATCAGGCCCATGACCGAGCTGATGTTGACGATCCGTCCCGCCCCCTGCCGGCGCATGGTCGGAAGCACCGCCTTGGTCATGCGAATCAGTCCGAACAGGTTGACGTCGAAGAGGGACTTCGCCTGCTCCAGGGATGACTCCTCCGCCCCGGCAACCAATCCCACTCCCGCGTTGTTGACCAGGAGATCGATGCGGCCGGCCTTGGACACCACTTCAGCGACTGCTGCCTTGACCGACTCGTCATTGGTCACGTCGCACGCCAGGTACTCGATGCCCGGCGACCTGGTCGCCGGAGGCCGGCGATAGGTGCCGAACACCCGATAGCCCGCCGAGTGCAGCGCCCGCGCGGTCGCCTCGCCGATCCCTCCCGATGCGCCCGTCACGATCGCCACGGGCCGAGTCTGCTGCTCCTGATTTCCTGACATACCGCGCTCGCTTTCCGTTGAGGTAAACTGCTCCGTACTAGACATATATGACGACCATCATATTTCTGAGCGAACACAACGCCGAAACCGGTACATGAGATTTCAGCCTGTTTGGGTGAGGTGGTTCAGCGCCGCCTCGCGGAGCGCGTCGGAGAGCTTGGGGTCATCCACGGCGCGGGCCAGGACCAGCGCGCCGACGGCGGTGGCTACGGTGACGAGTGCGCGCTCGTGTGCCCCCGGCTGCCCCCAATCAGGCGACTGGCGCGCGACCAGATCGATCATCTCCTTGATCCTGCGGGTAGCGGCGCGGCGCACCTTCGGCGCCTGGCGCGGCATTTCCGAGCCGAGCGCGGCGACAGCACAGCCGCTCTCCCTGCCCTCGACATGCCCCTTGGAGAGATAGGCACTGAGCATGGCCTCTAGCGCCTTCTTGGGCGTTGCCGCGGCGGCGACCCGCGTGAGGAAGGCCACTGTGTCGGCGCCGGCCCGGTCGGCGGCCTCGGCCAGCATCCCCTCGCGCGAGTCGAAGTGAGCGTAGAAGCCGCCATGGGTGAGGCCGGCCTCCTTCATGATGTCGGCCACGCCCGTCCCGCCGTACCCGCTGCGCCGAATGGCGCGGGCGGCGGTCTCCACGATGCGCTCGTGGGTTACCTCTTTGCGGCTGCGGGCCGGTGGTTTCGCGGTGGTTGCGCTCATATGATGACCATCATACTACAACGGCGACTCGAGCGCAAGGCTTAGGGATTAAGACGATCCTGCTCAGTCTCCGTCCGAATCCGACTTCTCCGTTTCGAGCACGGCTCCGTCGCGGGCAAGCTTGACCTCCCATAGGACGGCGCCGGCAAGCACCTGCACTTCACGCAGGCACTGATCGTCATCGTCGGGCTGGACGGAAACGGAGGTGCCGTTCATATGGGCTTCGGCGATGGCAATGGCCTCGTCGACTGGGATCGAGCCGGGGCACGGGTCGGCCGACGCACCCACGACGCTGGAAGCGACCACGGAGCCGCTCACGATGTCCAACCGGACGTCATGCAGCGTGCCATTCCCGAGGGTGCCGACGGAGTACTCGGGAGCGGCGTCCACCAGCAGGGCGGCCTTGACCGCCTTGCCGCCAGTCACGCTCGCTTCGCCCACCCCAACCGATTGCCGGAGCGATACTTTCGCTTGCGCGAGGGCATCCTGCAGCCTGGTTACCCGGGGTCCCGTACCATCGGCTCCGGAGCAGGCGGCGAGGAGCATCGTGCAGGAGGTCCCGATCAAAAAGGTGCGCGCTCTCATGAGAGTCTCTCCCTGTCAGCTGAAACTCAAACCTGTGCGAGTATTCCAGTGAAGGGAACAGGCAAACACCTGCATTTGTGACATTGGGCGCGGGCACCGTCAGATCTGGTACCAACTTCACCAGGATCATTTTCCCGTTTCCAGCCTCACCTCGCAGTGTCGGAAAACGGTCACTTACCGAGCGTCGGTGCCCGCTTCCCTGCCCATTATGCCCGGTTTTGCCCTGAGAAATTGTAGCAGTCAGCCGACCAGACTGGCCGGGCGACGAAACACTGCGCCAACCAAGTGACCTCGGACGCTCGAGTTGTCCCTCCCAGACTCCCACCAGGACTCTCCTGATCAAAGTCAAATCCCAGCTGGCCAGTGGCCCGGCGCGACTCGAACGCGCGACCGTTTGCTCCAGAGCGCAGGCCACGCCGTCAGTACGGGCGCTGGTACGGGAGGGAGGTTCAGCGGGAGAGCCGGTTCCCACCCCTTGCGGCCCGGAAATGGG
>DATKJJ010000562.1:0-3687 GCA_035543695.1 Gemmatimonadales bacterium
TTTCACACGCTTGCCACCTTCCACCAGACGAAGAAACCACGGCACCCGGAAGGCTACGGGCTGTTTATCGGCGGGAAGCAGCTGGAAGGGAAGAATCAGACGTATACCTATTTCCTGGTGCGCGAGGACGGAGCCTACCTCATCAAGCAGAGAAAGGGAGACTCGACTTCCGAGGTCACCAAGGGCTGGACGCCCAGTTCGGCGGTCAAAAAAGCCGACGCTCAGGGCAAGGCCACCAACCTGCTGGAGATCGATGCCAAGCAGGACCCAAAAAAGGTTGACTTCAGGGTCAACGGGCAGAGCGTGTACAGCGCACCGGCCGACCGGATGGACCTCACCGGGATCGTGGGGCTGCGGGTCAATCACACGCTCGACGTCCACATCGAGGGGTTTGCCGTCCACCAGTAATCCTTGACTGATAATCTCGCCCCGATACATTGGCCCCGTGTCCTCAACCATCCGGCGACATCGGGATCACATGGCCGTCTGCTCCGCCATACTCAGTGTCGCCCTTTTCTTTTCATCGGTTCCGCTGAAAGCTCAAACCGAAGTCGGGATCGACCTGGGACTCTTCAGCTCTTACGTCTGGCGCGGCGTAACCAGCACCAATAAACCGGTGATGCAACCGGCCGCGTACCTGTCGATACCGGTGGCGAATGCGTCGGTCACCCTGGGAGCCTGGTCCAATATCGATCTGGGTAAGTACGATGAGCCTGCGGACGACATTTCGGAGAGTGGCGGAAGCTCGGGGTTTAACCTTTCCGAGGTAGATCCGTATGCCGAGGTGAGCTTCCCGGTTGGCAAGACCACCCTGACCGGGGGCGTTTTGGGATACGTCTATCCCAATTCCGATAGCGCTCCCAATTCCTCCGGGCTCACAACGAGCGACGCCAACACGGTGGAGATTTACGGCAAGCTGGGTCTGGACGCCCCGTTGAGCCCGGAGCTTTCGGTGTACTATGACGTAAACAAGGTCAAGGGAGCGTATTTCGAAGGAGCGGTGAGCTACTCCCTGGCCGCCAGCGAAGACATTTCAGTGGATCTGGGCGCACTCGCCGGTTTCAATGCGGGCCGGGGAGTTCCCGACGATCCGCTGTCGGACGAGATCTCGAACTACCAGGATGACGGGTTCACCCATCTGGATCTGTCGGCCGGAGTACCGTTTGCATTGGGCACTGTGGCGGTCACTCCGGTGGTGCACTTTTTAGTGAATGGAGATGATCGCACCAAGATCACCTCACCTACCAATCTCAACGAAGACGTCAAGCTCTGGGGCGGGGTATCGCTCAGCTGGTCCAACACCCTGGGGCCCGAATCCCCCCCGGACGACGGCAGATGACGATCACCTAGCCTTCGATATCTCCAGGAAAGCGTCCTCCAGCCGGTTCAGCATCTCCTTCAGCAGCTCGATGGAAATTCCCAGGGCCGGCTCGACCCTGATAACCCTGGCATTGGCGTAAGTCCCCGCAACCAGTACCCCGCGCTTGAATAATCCGGAGGCGACTTGCCACCCGATTTCCTGAGTGGGGAACTCCATCCCAATGAGCAGGCCTTTACCGTGGGCCTCCTGGAGCACGCCGGGATATTTCTGCTGCAGGCAGCCGAGCTCTCGCAGCAGGAAATCGCCCTTTGAGGCCGCCTGGCCTGGGAGATCCTCCTCCAGCGTGACCTCGATAGCAGCCAAACCCGCGGCACAGGCCAGAGGGTTACCCCCGAACGTGGTCGAGTGAATGATCGGGTTGGGAATCATCACCTCCCAGATCTCTGCGGTCGAGATGAACGCCGAGAGCGGCATCACGCCACCACCGATCGACTTGCCGAGGCACATGATGTCGGGCACCACATTCCAGTGGTCCACACCCCACAGTTTCCCGGTCCGTCCCATCCCGGTCTGGATCTCATCGACAATGAGCAGAGCACCGTAACGGGTGCAGAGCTCACGCGCTCGGGGGAAATAGTCGGCCGGCGGAACGATGCCGCCGGCTTCCCCCTGTACCGGCTCCAGCACCAGGCCTGCAATCTGAACTCCAACCGACGCGCAGCGCCGGAACTCAGCCTCGAGCGCGTCCGCATCGCCGTACGGCACAAAACGCACGTCCTGCAGGCCGGACTGGAAGGGCTCCCGAAACGATGCCTTTCCCATCAGCGAGAGCGATCCCAGCGATTTCCCGTGGAATCCTCCGAGGGTCGAGATGAAGGTGCTGCGCCGGGTGTACAGGCGAGTCAGCTTGATGGCCCCTTCGATGGCATCGGTCCCATTGTTGATGAAGAAGGAGTTCTGCAGCTCACCCGGGGTGATGGCGGCCAGAACCTTGCCCAGCGCCGCCCGCCACGGTTCCAACAGCTCCTGACTGTTGAGCGCCATGCGCTGGATCTGGTCGGTAACGGCTTTGACGACCTTGGGATGATTGACGCCGGCGCTGAATATGCCATAGCCTCCCAGGCAGTCGATGTACTCCCGGCCCAGGAGGTCGCGCAGGAGTGAGCCCTGCCCCGACCACTCGATGGCCGCGAACTGGCCGGCCTCGGTCACCGATTTTCGGTAGGTTACGAATCCCCGGTTGTAATACTTCTCGTAGCTATCGACGGTCTCCACGATGAAGGACTGCTGTTCCTCCCGGGAAAGCTCCCGCCCCCCGATCAACTCGAGGTACCGCCGGGTCTGCTGCAAGACGTGCTCGTTGGGTAGCCGCAATTCCGCTCCTTCAGGCCGATTTGATCTCGGTCCAGATCCGATCCCAGGTGGCCGTCTCCTTGCCCAGATCCGTGGGGTATTCCAGCCGCTTGAGCTCCGCCTCGGTGGGATAGGGAACCGGGGGGACCAGCATTTCGGCCGCAGCAGCATTGGGAGTACCATAGCCGGTGGCCCGGGAGATTGCCGCTCCCACCTCTGGCCGAAGGATGTAGTTCATCCACTCGTGAGCAGCCCGCTTGTTCGGTGAGCTCCGCGGGATGCACATCAGGTCAGTCCAGATGGTGCAGCCCTCCTTCGGCACTACGTAGGCGATGTTGGTCTGTTCGGCCCTGGCCTGGGCGGTGTCGCCGTTCCATAGCTGCGAGATCCAAATGTCGCCTGAGATCAACTGGGCCTTCACCGGGGCGGAGATGTAGGCCCGGAGCTGTTTCTTCGCCGAAATCGCGTCGGACTTGGCCCGAGTTAGATCATCCGGATTGGTGGAGTTGAGTGAATGACCGCGATAGCGAAGCTGGGAACCAATCACCTCCCGAGCGTCATCCATCATGGTCATCTTGCCGGCATACTGAGGATCCTGGAACACGGCCCAGCTATCCACCGGGCCTTTGACCTTGTCGGGCCGGTATGCGATACCACTGGTCCCCCACTGCCAGGGCACCGTGTACCGATTGCCGGGATCTGCCGGAATATTCTGAAAGATCGGCGACAGGTTCTTGGAGTTGGATAGGTAGGGGCGGCGAAGTGGAGCGATCAGATTGGTGGCCGCGAGTACCGGCAGGATGTAGCCGCTCGGCACGATGATATCGTACCCGCTGGCGCCAGCCTGGAGCTTGGCCACCATCTCCTCATTGCTCTCGTAGGTGTCGTAGGTCACCCGCACGCCGAACTCCCGCTCGAAATTCGATACGGTGTCCTCGGCGATGTAGTCCGACCAGTTGTAGATGTGCAGTTCCTTTTCCAGCGGCGGCAGATCGGCCGTGCCGGTGTCGGGG
>DATKJJ010000563.1:0-4326 GCA_035543695.1 Gemmatimonadales bacterium
CTATTTCAGCAACGCCTTGGCTATGGTCTGCAGCTGCATGTTGCTGGTGCCTTCGTAGATCGTTCCGATCTTGGCGTCGCGGTAGTACTTCTCCGCCGGATATTCCTTGGAGTAGCCGTACCCGCCGAACAGCTCCAGGCAGGCAGAGGTGATCCGGTCGGCCACCTGGGAGCTGAACAACTTTGCCATGGCGGCCTGCTGGGCAAAGGGCATCCGGGCATCCTTGAGCCGGGCCGCGTTGTACACCATCAGTCGGGCTGCCTCCAGGTCAGTGGCCATCTGGGCCAGCTGGAACTGCACCGCCTGAAATTCCGCTATGGCCTTGCCGAACTGATGCCGCTCCTTGACGTAGGCGGTGGCCGCCTCGAGCGCGCCTCGGGCCACCCCGATCATCTGGGCGCCGATGCCGATCCTGCCCTCGTTCAGAGTCTCGATCGAGATCTTGTAGCCCTGTCCAACGGGACCCAGCACGTTCTCACCGGGAACCTGGCACTCCTCCAGAATGAGCTCCGTGGTACTGGAGGCCCGAATCCCCAGCTTGCTTTCCTTCTTGCCGATCGAGAACCCCGGAAAACCTCGCTCGACCAGGAACCCGGTGATTCCCTTGTATCCCTTGGAGGGGTCTGCATTGGCAAAGACGATGAAGAGCCCGGCCTCAGCGCCGTTGGTGATCCAGAATTTTCGGCCGGTGAGCGACCAGTCGCTCCCTTTCTTCTCCGCCCGGGTGGCCAGGGCAAAGGCATCGCTGCCGCTCCCCGGCTCGGACAGTGCGAATGCTCCCAGAAGCTCGGTGGTAAGCCGGGGGAAGTAGCGCGCCTGTTGTTCACTGGTGGCCCAGCGAATAAGGGCGTTGTTGACCAGGGTGTTGTGCACATCGACATAGATGGCGGCTGAGGCGTCAACCCGGGCCAGCTCCTCGATGGCAATAGCGGCCATGAAGATGGTGCCACCGCTCCCGCCGAACGTCTCCGGCACCTCGATTCCCATCAATCCCAGCTCGAAGAACTTGGGAATCAGGTCGGGGCGGAACTGCGCCGCCTCGTCCATGGCCTGCACGTGGGGACGGATCTCGGTCTCTGCGAACTCGCGGACGGCGTCGCGAAAGAGCGACTCTTCCTCAGACAGGATCGTAAGGGCGGGCGTAGCGACCGACAGGGTGGACATGGAATGGTCCGGGTGAGGGGTCAGGATTCTCAGGCAAGATAATCTCGCTGCCGGTTATGCTCCCCGTTAGTTTCCCCGGCCACAATGGCTATCGCTTCAAGTCCAAGCTCCGTGCTCCAGCGACTCCGCCAGGACCGTCCCCTGGCGGCTGTCGAGCTGCGGCCGCCCCGGACCGGCCTGTCGGCCGCGGACAGCATGGAGCTCTGGATCGACATGTACCACTCGATCCAGCGGCTGGCCCGGCATGACACCGTGATTTTCCTGACCGACAATGCGGTGGGACTCTCGGAAGAGGAAAACCTGGGCCACCTGACCGCCAACCTGGCGGGCGACGTGGATCCGCGCCACATCGTTCCCTTCCTCACCTCGAAGCACTCCATCGAGTACTGCCTGATGCATGCCTCGCGAGCCGCGTCCTATGGGTTCGAGGCGCTCACGGTGCTGGGGGGGGACCACACCGCCGGACCGCCCCGCTGCGTTCCCCATGCCCGGGAGCTGCGGACGCTGATTCGCCGCCGGGTCCCTCGCCTGAATCTGGGAGGCTGGGCCAACCCCCACCGGCCGGCTGAGGAACAGGTGGAGTTCCTGCTCGATCCCAAATTCGAAGCGGATTTCTATCTGACGCAGATCGTGTCTCACCACAGCATTGCTGCGGTGGAGCGCTTTCTCAACGAGGCCCGGCGGAGAGGAGTGTCCTATCCTGGTGTGTTCGGGGTGTTTCTATACCGCAGTGCCAACCCGGCAACTCTGGCCAAGCTGGCCGACTTCTTCCCGGTTCCCGCTGCTGAGCTGACCCGCGAATTCGAGGCCGGAATGAGCCCAGAGGAAATTTGCGCCCGGTCGGTTCGGATGCTTCGCGAGATCGGTGCGGACAAGGTGTACTTGAGCAACCTGGGCTTTCACCAGGTGGAGGCGCGCTACCGCAAGATCGTGGAGCTGCTGTAGAGGGTCTCGAGCGCTACACCGACCCGACCCGAGGGCGCGCTCACCTGTACTCCCTGTACCAGATCCTTGACCCCCTCTACCATTTCTGAAGCAATCGCAACTCCCTCCGCCCGGGCAGCGGCGGATCCATGTTCCTGCGCCTTCCGCATCCGCTCGATGATCCCGGACGGCACCACAACTCCGGGCACCTCGTTAGCGAGGAACTCAGCGTTTCGCAGCGAGGTGAGGGGCCAGATTCCGGCGATCACCGGCACCGGCGATTTGGCTCGATCCAGGAACCGCGCCAGCTGTTCGGGATCGAAGACCGGTTGCGTGACCGCAAAGTCGGCTCCGGCCTCCACCTTCCAGGCGTATCGCTCGAGCTCGCGCCGCTGCTCGGCTCCCTGGTTCAAGGCGACACCAACCACAAATCGGGTGGGCTCGCCTATCTGGTTTCCGCCGGGATCCAATCCCTGATTCAGCCGCCGGATGACATTGGTGAGTCCGATGCTGTCGATGTCGAATACCGCGGTCGAATCCGGGTATGGCCCCATGGCGGGCGGATCGCCCGTGACGATCAGCACGTTGCGGAGCCCACCGGCCGCCGCGCCGAGAAGGTCGCTCAGCATGCCGAGCATGTTGCGATCGCGGCAGGTGTAGTGGAACACCGTTTCAATTCCGGTTTCACGCTGGACGATCAGGGCCGCGGGTAGCACGCCCATGCGGCTCTGGGCCCGGGCGCTGTCGAGCACGTTGACCGCATCGACCCCCGCCTCCTGCAGCAAGCGGCACTGCTCGATCATCTCCGCGGCATTCCAACCCTTTGGGGGCGCGATTTCGACCGTATTCACCCACTCGCGCCGAGCCAGCTTTTCTCCCAGCCGGGACCGCTCCGCCAGCGGCGCAGGGGCCACTCCAATAGGCTCCCGCGCCCGGGCGCTCACGTCGGCGGCAACCAGTTTCGGCTGCAGGCTCGACACATAGGCGTGGATCTTCCGGATGTGATCGGGCGTAGTGCCGCAGCAGCCGCCCACAAACCGGGCGCCGGCCTGGATCATCCGGCGGGCGTACGAACCCATGTACTCCGGGCTGGCGAGATAAATTCGGCGGTCATCCACCGCCCGGGGCAGTCCGGCGTTGGGTTGGGCCGAAACCGGGCGACGAGTGTGCTCGACCATGCGCTCGATCCCATCGAGCATTGCGGCGGGGCCCACGGAGCAGTTCAGACCCACGACGTCGGCTCCCAGCTCATCCAGCTTCGACGCGATGGTCTCCACCGAGGTGCCGTAACTGGTATTGCCATCCTGCCCCACCGTCATCTGAGCGATGATGGGCAGATCGCTGAGGGAGCGCAGGGCGCAGAGTGCCGCCTCGAGTTCGTTCAGGTCGCTGAAGGTCTCCAGGATGAAACCGTCTACTTCGCCTTCCAACAGGCCACTGGCCTGGCGGCTGAAGAACGCGATGGCCTCGCCCCGAGCCGTGGGTCCCCATGGCTCCAGCCGAATCCCCAGCGGGCCGATGGCGCCGACAACCAGCGCGCGCTGGCCGGCCGCCTGCCGAGCGAGGGCTACGGCAGAGCGGTTGATGAGCTCGGTCTGTTCATCCAGTCCGTGGCTCGAGAGCTTGACCGGGTTGGCCCCGAAGGTGTTGGTCTCCAGGATTTCCGCACCGGCCTGGACATAGGCCTCATGCACCTCGCGGACCAGCGCGGGCTGGCTCAGGTTGAGCTCGTCATAGCTCACATTCACGAAGACGCCGCGGCTGTACAACATGGTGCCCATCGCGCCGTCCAAGACGTGAACCCGGCCATCTCCAATCAGATCCCGCAGCGTCGGCATGCTATCGCTCGTAATTCAGGTTGGGCGCCAGCCACCGCTCTACCGCAGCGACGTCCAGCGCTTTTCGGCGGGCGTAATCCTCCACCTGGTCGCGTTCGATCTTCCCGACCCCGAAATACTGCGACTCCGGGCGCCAGAAGTAGTAGCCGCTGACCGAGGACGCCGGCATCATGGCAAAGCTCTCGGTAAGGCTGATTCCAGCGTGCTTCTCCGCGTTGAGCAGGTCGAAGAGGATCTGCTTTTCGGTATGATCGGGGCAGGCCGGATATCCCGGGGCCGGCCGAATGCCCTGATACCGCTCCTTGATCAACCCCTCGTTATCCAGGGACTCACCCCGGGCATAGCCCCAGAACTCGGTTCGCACCCGCCGGTGCAGCAGCTCGGCAAAGGCCTCTGCCAG
>DATKJJ010000564.1:0-3651 GCA_035543695.1 Gemmatimonadales bacterium
TTGCAGTTTCTCTCGTGACTCATGGGATAGGGAGCGCAGACCTGCATATTCGAGATCTGAAGGGATGGGATACTCTTCCAGCTGCCGAATTCGAGCTATACCGGCCCGGTCCTTGGCCACATATCCAGCATACTTCAATTCGACGCTCACGCACTCCATTGTTTCGGGATCGTCCGGCCAGCCGAGTGCCCGCAACAGATCTTGCAACGAAACCTCTGGGCGCTTGGTGATGTCGGCCAGTTTTGCCGGCTCCGTGAGAGGTGAGGAATCCATAGCACTCAGGACTGGATTTGCCTGTGGGGCAGAGATCCACGTCTCCTCTAAGCGGTTCAACAGGGAGTTTTCTCTATCCAGCCTGCGATTTGCGAGCTCGAGCTCGGCCGGACTCAGCGTCCCCAGTACCACCGCGTGTGGGAGCATTCGCCGGAGCGCGTTATCCTGACGCAGTAGCAGCCGGTACTCGGCACGCGAAGTGAACAGCCGGTATGGCTCGTCCACGCCTCGCGTGACAAGATCATCAACCAACACTCCGATGAACCCTGATTCTCGGCCCACCACAAGTGGCTCCAAGCTGAGCGCGTATGCCGCGGCGTTGATGCCTGCGACCGCACCTTGAGCGGCTGCCTCCTCGTACCCTGTGGTGCCGTTCACCTGCCCAGCGAAGAACAATCCATCGATACCCTTTACCTGCAACGTTGGACTGAGCTGGGTGGGCGGAAAGTAGTCATACTCAATGGCGTAGCCGGCCCTGGTCATTCGCACATGTTCCAGCCCAGGAACGGTTCGGAGGAAGGCCAACTGAATAGCGGGAGGCAGCGAAGTGGACAGACCGTTCACATACATCTCGCTCGTGTCCAGCCCCTCCGGCTCAAGAAATACTTGGTGACGAACTACCTCCGAGAACTTTACGATCTTGTCTTCTATGGATGGGCAGTACCTGGGACCCCGACTCGCGATCGCGCCCCCGTAGAGCGCTGACTGGTCGAGATGTCGATGGACGATCTCCTTCAGTTCGGGCCCCGTGTGCGTCAGGAAACATGGACGCTGCTCTGGTTTCGGGGTACGCTCGTAATGAGAAAACCAGAATGGCACCGGATCGCCCAGTTGGCGCCTAGTCTTGGCAAAATCGACGCTCCTGCCGTCGATACGAGGAGGGGTCCCGGTCTTGAACCTCCTAACCGTAAGCCCAAGAGCAGCAATAGCTTGTGCCAATTCTACCGAGGGATCATCACCCGCCCTCCCTCCCGGGGTCGCCTCACCGGTTCCCCGGTGAATTCGGCCCCGAAGGAAAGTTCCCGCCGTGACTACAACGCTTTTGGCGGTGAAGGTCAGGCCGTCCACTGTCTCGACAGCGTTAACACCTTGGCTGCCAATGCTCAGCTTTGCCACCGTGCCTTGGCGCAGATCGAGGAGTGCTTCCTGCTCAAGAAGACTTCGGACGGCTCGGCGGTATAGGGTTCGGTCACACTGAGCCCGAGGGGACCAGACGGCAGGACCTTTGGATCGGTTGAGCATTCGGAATTGAATGCAGGCTCGGTCGGTAGCTCTTCCCATAACGCCGCCGAGGGCATCGATCTCACGCACCATGGTACCCTTGGCAATGCCGCCAATGGCAGGATTGCAGGACATCTGTCCGATGGTCTCGAGATTCTGGGTGAGAAGGAGGGTGCGCGCCCCGCGGCGCGCGGCCAGTGCGGCGGCCTCGGTTCCTGCGTGGCCGCCTCCGATCACCACCACGTCGTAATGGTCCATGGACTGGCTAGCTCGAGCGAGCCGGCTCCCAGTTACCGAGCTGGGTGATGCGGGCGACCTTGGCGGCTGGAACGACTACATGGCGGTGCTCGCCGCGGACTCCGAACTTGGAGCTCCGTTTGATGTACTCCTCCTTGGCGATGGCAGAGTCGACATCGTGGACTCCAACGTCGAGCAGGTGCACTCCCGCACTGTCCTCACGATCATATCGACCCACGTAGGTCGCAGCCCCGGCTGTTTCCACCACGACGGTCATTCCGTGCAAGGCGGAGTGGCCAGGGTGGAATACGTGTCCAGACATGGGTTATACCACCGCGCCGCAGAATTTATCGAACGCGCTGGTTAGATCGGCAGCGATTGCCTGAGGCGAGCGCCCCTCGATTTGATGGCGATGCACGAAATGCACGACTTCTCCATCGCGGAGCAGCGCCATTGAAGGGCTGCTGGGCTGATAATCAGCGAAATACTGGCGCACCCGGGCTACCGCCTCCAGATCCTGGCCGGCGAACACGGTAACGACTTGCTGGGGCACGACAGGATGCTTGAGCGCGAGTGCCAGAGCAGGTCTCGCGTTGCCGGCGGCACAGCCGCAAACGGAGTTGACGAAAACCAGCATCGAACCGCGTTGATCTCCCAACGCAGCGTCCACCTCAGCGGCACTAGTGAGCTCGCGAGCACCCAGTCGAGTGACCTCGGTCCGCATCGGAGCTACCAGCGCAGGATTATACGGCATGACTATCCCTTATGTTATTCGGTTGATGTCACGGTCTCAGGCCGATCCAACGCGGCTCGGAGCGTATGCCACGGCAGACTGGCGCACTTGACCCGAACCGGATACTCGACCACACCCGCGAACGCGGCCAGCTTTCCCAGCGACGGCACCTGATCTGAAGGAAGGGTACCGGTGACCAGCCGCCGGAACTGCTCAAACAAATCCTCTGCCTCGACCTTGCGCTTGCCCTTGACGGCCACCGTCATCAGAGAGGCCGATGCTCTAGAGATCGCGCAGCCCGAGCCTTGAAACGCCGCGTCCTCGATCAGATCACCCTTCATTTGCAGCCAAACCGTGAGTCTATCGCCACAGAGCGGATTATGGCCTTCCGCTTTCCGGTTGGCGTT
Organism: Gemmatimonadales bacterium; assembly: GCA_035543695.1. GTDB lineage: Bacteria > Gemmatimonadota > Gemmatimonadetes > Gemmatimonadales > GWC2-71-9 > CAVVWJ01. The sequence goes on from DATKJJ010000564.1 coordinate 2,872, forward strand.
GTCGATCTCCCGGTAATTTCGCGGCGCCCGGTTGTGATCCAGGATCAGATCCTGATACAGGGTGGCAAGAGTCCCCATCACGCGAACATCCTGGAGACGTTTTTCAGAGCTCCGGCAAGAGCATCGACCTCGGCCTTGGTGTTGTACAAGGCGAAGGAGGCCCGCGCTGTGGCCGCAACACCGAAGTGACGCATCACCGGTTGGGCGCAGTGGTGTCCCGCCCTGATGGCGATTCCTTCGGCGTCGAGAATGGTTCCGATATCATGAGGGTGAACGCCATCGAGCACGAACGACAGCACGCCCGCCTTATCTGGGGCGGTGCCGATAATCCGGCAGCCCGCAATGTCGCTCAGCAGGTGGGTGGCGTACTGAAGCAGCTCCTGCTCCCAACCGGCGATAGACCCACGCCCCACAGCATTCACGTAATCGATGGCGGCACCGAGCCCCATTGCCTGGGCTATCATGGGCGTGCCGGCCTCGAACTTGGCCGGGAGAGGAGCCCAGGTAGACCGCTCGATCGTTACTGTTTCGATCATGCCGCCCCCGCCTTGGTATGGGGGCATCAGATCGAGTAGCGCCTCGCGGCCATACAACACTCCAATACCGGTGGGTCCATACAGCTTGTGCCCAGAGAAGGCCAGGAAGTCACACCCCAGATCCTGTACGTCGACGGGCAGATGGGGAACCGATTGCGCCGCGTCGATCAGCACGGGGATGTTTCGCTCGCGAGCCCAGCGCGTGATCTCCCTGACCGGATTGATGATACCCAGCGCATTGGAG